>JANNSW010000425.1:0-7695 GCA_031403055.1 Hyphomicrobiaceae bacterium
CGATGATCGGCAGCCGCGCGTTGGCGCCGGCACGCCGCCCTAGATCGCCCGACCGCGCCTGCCTTGACAAGGGGGAACCGCATTCGCCGCGACGTCCGCTCGAACCCGGAGTCACAAGCTCTTATCCCAAAGCCGTCCTGCCCGCGTCACGGTGAAGCCGTGTTGCGCACGGAAGGCTGGCATCCAGCCAGCTCTCCACGCGACATCGGCTGCTTGTCTGGATTCCCGCCGGTGACCCGCTGACTGGCGATGGTGGACAAAGGTGCTAAGGCCGCAAGCTTGCGCCCGCGGCCTTTGTCACCAGGAAAAGTCTCCGGCCTGACAGTCGGCCTTCAGGTTGGCTGCGGCTCCATCCCGCCCGAGGGCTCTCCGCCTTCGCGGTTGGGCCGCTGGCGTCCCGCGGTCGGCACCACGGAGCCGGTCGGGCCCTTTGGCGCCTCGCCGCTATCGCGCACGATCAGCTCGCCGCGCATCACCTGCTTGACCTCCTCGCCCGACAGCGTCTCGAACTCGAGCAGCGCATGAGCAACGGCATGCAGCTTGTCGATGCTCTCCGTCAGGATCCGCTTTGCGGTCGCCTCGCCCGTGGTGATCAGCTGGCGGATCTCCTCATCGACGAGCTTGGCGGTTGCGCCCGACATGTTGGTCGTCTGCGTTACCGAATGACCGAGGAACACCTCCTGCTCATTGTTGGCGTAGCGGACGCGGCCGAGCTTGTCGGACATGCCCCATTCCATCACCATGGCGCGGGCGAGCACCGTCGCCATCTGGATGTCGCCAGTCGCGCCGTTCGTCACATTCTTCTCGCCGCCCAGAATGATCTCGGATTCGCGCCCACCGAACAGCACGGCAAGGCGCGCCTCGCACCATTCGCGGGTGCGACTGTAGCGATCGCCCTCCGGCAGGTTCATGGTCACGCCCAGCGCCCGGCCGCGCGGGATGATAGTGACCTTGTGCAGGGGATCGTAGGGCACCAACAGCCCGACGATGGCATGACCCGCCTCGTGATAGGCCGTGTTGCGCTTCTCTTCCTCGCTCATCACCATGGAGCGCCTCTCGGCACCCATCATCACCTTGTCCTTGGCGTCCTCGAACTCCTTCTGCGCCACCATACGCCGGGAGCGACGGGCCGCCAGCAGCGCCGCCTCGTTGACGAGATTGGCGAGATCGGCGCCCGAGAAGCCGGGTGTGCCGCGTGCGATCACCTTCAGGTCGACATCGGGGGCGAGCGGCACCTTCTTCACGTGCACCTTCAGGATCTTCTCGCGGCCGACGACGTCGGGATTGGGCACGGTGATCTGGCGATCGAAGCGGCCAGGGCGCAACAGCGCCGGATCGAGCACGTCGGGCCGGTTGGTCGCGGCGATCAGGATGATGCCCTCGTTCGCCTCGAAGCCGTCCATCTCGACCAGCAGCTGGTTCAAGGTCTGCTCGCGCTCGTCATTGCCCCCGCCCAGCCCCGCGCCGCGATGGCGCCCGACCGCGTCGATCTCATCGATGAAGATGATGCAGGGCGCATTCTTCTTGGCCTGCTCGAACATGTCGCGCACCCGCGACGCGCCGACACCGACGAACATCTCGACGAAATCCGAGCCCGAGATGGTGAAGAAGGGAACATTGGCCTCGCCCGCGATCGCGCGTGCCAGCAACGTCTTGCCGGTGCCGGGCGGGCCCACGAGGAGCGCGCCGCGCGGGATCTTGCCGCCCAGCCGCTGGAATTTCTGGGGATCGCGCAGGAATTCCACGATCTCCTGCAGGTCCTCCTTGGCCTCATCGACACCAGCCACATCGTCGAACATCACCCGGCCCGAACGCTCGGTCAAAAGCTTCGCCTTCGACTTGCCAAAGCCCATGGCACGGCCGCCCCCTGACTGCATCTGGCGCATGAAGAAGATCCAGACGCCCAACAACAGCAGCATCGGGAACCAACTGATCAATACCGTCAGCAGCGTGGGCTCGCCCTCGTCGCCAGGCTTGGCAATGATCTTGACCTGCTTGGCAAAGAGCTGATCGACAATGCCCGGATCGAACGGCGAGAAGGTGGTGAAGGTCTTGCCGTCCTCCATCTGCCCGGTGATGCGGTTGCCCGCGATCGTCACTTCCTTGACGTTGCCCGCGTCCACTCCGGTCTTGAACTCGGAGTAGCTGATCTCGTTTGCCCGCGCATGCTGCCCCTGGCTCTGGAACAGGTTGAACAGCGCAATCAGCAGGATGGCGATGATCACCCAAATGGCGAAATTCCGGAAATTCGAGTTCATCCTGTTTCCTAGTCGGAAAGGAGGGACGTGAGCATAGCGCGCCCAGGAGGCCGCACGACCATGGCGATTTGAGGCTCGTGACGCGAGCCGTAGATTGCGATAAAGATAGGAATGTGCAAGCCCCTTGCCAAGAAGGCCGTTGCGGAATTCTGAGGCGCGGTGGAAACGCCAGCGCCCGGCATGCTCGATCAGTTTGCCGGAGGCCCCCACAAGGCTCGTCATTCCCGCGCAGGTGGGAATCCAGACAAGCCGCTGACACGACGCGGGTATTCGCCTGGATGCCCGCCTGCGCGGTCATGACGTTCCTAGTGATGGGCTCTCGTGGTCCCGGGCTCCTAGCTCTGGACAATGCGCTTGAGGCGCTCGCTCAGCCGGTCGGGCAATGGCTCAGCCGGCTCGGCGACCAGCTCGGCCGCGGTTTCCAACTCGTAGATTCCATAATGGGTGTCGAGCGTGGTGAGGCTGGTTTCGATCAGCTCGACGAGCGCGCCCAGCGCGACCAGCGACAACAGCAGATAGCCCCCGTCGGGGCGCAGGCTGGCGATGCCCTCGATGGTCCCTCGCTCGGGCAACAGCATCGCCCGGCGCTTCAGGAACGTGATCGGCTGATCGCTGTGGTTGAAAATGTCCTCGCTGGGATCGGTGATGCGCGGCAGCGCTTCGCTCAAGGCCGCGGTGCCCGCCAGGAACAGCATCGCAAAGGGTTTCAGCTTGGCATCCGAGCGGGCAAGACGATCGGCCGACTTGCGGGCGTGACCGAGCTTGGTCGCGATTGCAAGCTCGATCGTCTGCAGCCGCTCGACGAAGGTCGAAAGCCGCGCGAGGTCATCGAGGATCTGCGCGGAGCTTGCCTCGAGCGAGGCCGCATGCGGGACGTAGGAGCACGCCTTCAACTCGTCGGTCAGCCCCAGCACGGCCTCCAGATGGTCGGCGAGCAGATGGACGGCGTCGATATCGGGCTTGGCTCTGAAAAGCCTCATGATCCGTCCTTATCTTTGTACCACAAAGGCAGCGGCAGCCCCCGCGTGCCGGAGGCTGCCGATCTCATCACGAGCACCCGGTGGTGCCGCCGCAGGTTTCGCATTTGAGGCAGGTGCCGTTGCGCACGAGCGTGAAGTTGCCGCATTCGGGGCAGCTTTCGCCCTCGTAGCCCTTGATGCGGGCTTCCGCCGCCCGGTCGCCCCGCGAGATGTCACGGATCGCCGAGACGCTCGTGGTGATCGCTTCCGTGATCCGGCTCATGTCGAGGGCGAGCGAGCCGTCGATGCCCCCCACCGGCGAGGTGAAGGCGCCGCGCACCTCGTGCTGGAGGGAGGCGACCGGCCCCGCATTCAGGCGCGCTTCGGCAACCGCCGTCGCCAGACCCTGGTTGGCGTAGACGACGAGCCGGTCGGAGAGCACGCCGCGGGTGAGGCCGCGCGAGACCAGCCGGTGGGCCTCGACCGCGGGCGTCGCCTCGAGACCACCTTCGCCATCGCCGGCGCCCAGTACCGTGTTGCCGATCGCGGATGGGTCCACATGGGCTAGATCGTTGCGCCCCAGATAGGAGACGGCGAGCTCGCGGAAGATGTAGTCGAGGATCGAGGTCGCGTTCTTGATCGCTTCGTTCCCCTGCACGAAACCGGCCGGCTCGAAGCGGGTGAAGGTGAAGGCGTCCACATACTCTTCCAGCGGCACGCCGTATTGCAGCCCGAGCGAGATGGCGATGGCGAAATTGTTCATCAAGGAGCGGAAGGCAGCGCCTTCCTTGTGCATGTCGATGAAGATCTCGCCGAGCCGCCCGTCATGGTATTCACCCGTGCGCAGGTAGACCTTGTGGCCACCGACGCTGGCCTTCTGGGTATAGCCCTTGCGCCGGCCGGGAAGCTTGTCGCGCTCGGCCTTGTCGCGCACGCGCTCGATCACCCGCTCGACGATGCGCTCGGCGAGCAGTCCCGCGCGCTGGCCTGACGGCTTGTCGGAAGACAGCGCGTCGACCAAATCCTCGTCGTCGTCGACCTCACCCAGCACTTGTGCCGAGAGTGGCTGCGACAGCTTGGAACCGTCGCGGTAGAGGGCGTTGGCCTTCACGGCGAGCCGCCAGGACAGCATGTAGGCTTCCTTGCAGTCCTCGACCGATGCGGCGTTCGCCATGTTGATCGTCTTGGAGATGGCGCCCGAGATGAAGGGTTGCGCCGCCGCCATCATGCGGATGTGGCTCTCGACGGACAGATAGCGCCTACCCTTCTTGCCGCACGGGCTCGCGCAATCGAACACTTTCAGATGCTCGGCCTTGAGGGCGGGCGCCCCTTCGAGCGTCATCGCGCCGCAGCAATGCTCGTTGGCCGCCTCGACCTCCTTCTTCGAAAAGCCGATCTCGGCGAGCAGATCGAAGTCGGGTGCGCACACCCGCTCCGCGCTGAGCTTCAACGTCTTCACGCAGAACTCTTCCCCGAGCGTCCACTTGTTGAACACGAACTTGATGTCGAAAGCGGAAGCCAGATTGGCTTCGACCGCGGCAATCTTCTCAGGGGTGAAACCCTTGGCCTTCAGCGTCGCATGGTTGATCGCAGGCGCACCCGCGAGCGAGCCGCGGCCAACCGCATAGTCGATGATCGCCTCGATCTCGCCGGGCAGATAGCCGAGCCCAACGAGGGCTTCGCGCACCGTCTGGTTGATGATCTTGAAGTAGCCCCCGCCCGCGAGCTTCTTGAATTTGACGAGGGCGAAATCGGGCTCGATGCCGGTCGTATCGCAATCCATGACGAGGCCGATCGTGCCGGTCGGCGCGATCACGGTCGTCTGCGCGTTACGGTAGCCATGCTCCTGGCCGAGCTCGATCGCCCGGTCCCAAGCCGACTTCGCGGCGATGATCAGGCGTTTGTCCTGGCAGGACACGTGATCGAGTGCGACCGGGGAGGTGCGTACCTTCTCGTATCCGTCATGCTGGCCATAGGCGGCGCGGCGATGGTTGCGCATCACGCGCAGCATGTCGCGGGAGTTTTCGGCGTAGCCGGGGAACGGCCCCAGCTCCTTGGCCATCTCGGCGGAGGTCGCATAGGCAACGCCCGTCATGATGGCAGTGATCGCGCCGCACAGCGCGCGGGCTTCATTGGAGTCGTAGCCCAGGCCCGCCGCCATCAGCAGCCCGCCGATGTTGGCATAGCCCAGCCCCAGCGTGCGGAAGCGGTAGGAGAGATCGGCGATCTGGGGCGAGGGGAACTGCGCCATCGTGACCGAGATCTCGAGCACGATGGTCCACAGCCTGACGGCGTGCTCGAAAGCTGGAATGTCGAAAGTGGCAGCGGGCAGCGGGGCGCGGGCAGCGGGCTCACCCTGCTGCCTGCTGCCCGTTGCCTGCTCCCCCGTACGGAACCGCATCAGATTCAACGAGGCGAGATTGCATGCCGTATCGTCGAGGAACATGTACTCCGAGCACGGGTTCGACGCCCGGATCGGCCCGGACTGCGGGCAGGTGTGCCAGTCGTTGATGGTGGTGTGGAACTGGATGCCGGGATCGGCGGAGGCCCAGGCTGCATAGCCGACCTTCTCCCAGAGCGTGCGTGCCTTCAGCGTTTTCACGACGCGTTTGGTCGAGCGCCCATTCAGCGCCCAGTCGCGATCCTCGAGCACCGCGTCGAGGAACTCGTCGGTGACGCGCACCGAGTTGTTGGAGTTCTGGCCCGAAACCGTGCGGTAGGCCTCCGAATCCCAGTCGGTGTCATAGATGTCGAACTCCATGTCCTTGAAGCCCTGGCGCGCGAACTGAATGACGCGCTGGATGTAGTTGTCCGGCACCATCGCCTTGCGGGCGGCACGAACCTCACGCTTCAAAGCCGGGTTCTTGGTCGGGTCGAAGCAGCGCTCGTCCTTGCCAGCCTCCGGCAGGACGCCCTCGCCCTCGCAATTGATGCAGGCTTTCATCACGGCCTTCATGTGCTTGCGCACGGTCTTCGATCCGGTGACGAGGGCCGAGACCTTCTGCTCCTCCTTCACCTTCCAATCGATGTAGGCCTCGATGTCGGGGTGGTCGATGTCGACGACGACCATCTTGGCCGCGCGGCGCGTGGTGCCGCCCGATTTGATGGCGCCCGCTGCCCGGTCGCCGATCTTCAGGAAGCTCATCAGGCCCGAGGAGCGTCCCCCGCCCGACAGCTTCTCGCCCTCCCCGCGCAGCCGCGAGAAGTTGGAGCCGGTGCCGGAGCCATACTTGAAGAGCCGCGCTTCCCTGACCCAGAGGTCCATGATCCCGTTCTCGTTGACGAGATCGTCCTCGACCGACTGGATGAAGCAGGCGTGCGGCTGGGGGTGCTCGTAGGCGCTCTGGGAGCGCACGAGCTGGCCGCTCTGGTGGTCGACATAGTAGTGCCCCTGGCTCGGACCATCGATGCCATAGGCCCAGTGCAGCCCGGTGTTGAACCATTGCGGCGAGTTGGGAGCGGCCATCTGGCTCGCAAGCATGAAGCGGTGCTCGTCATAGAAGGCTTTGGCATCCTCCTCGGAGGAGAAGTAGCTGGCTTTCCAGCCCCAGTAGGTCCAGGTGCCGGCCAGCCGGTCGAACACCTGGCGGGCATCGGCTTCCCCGCCGAAGCGCTCTGCTTCGGGCAGCTCGGCCAGCGCCTTTTCGTCGGCGACCGAGCGCCAGAGCCAGGAAGGCACCGTGCTTTCCTCGAACTTCCTCAGGCGCATCGGCACTCCGGCCTTGCGGAAATATTTCTGCGCGAGGATGTCGGCCGCGACCTGGCTCCATTCGGCGGGAACCGCGAAATTCTCCAGGCGGAACACGACCGAGCCGTCCGGATTGCGGATCTCGCTGGTCGCGCTGCGGAACTCGATGCCGTCATAGGCTTGGCTTCCGGCCGTGGTGAAGTGCCGAAGAATGCGCATGCTCGTTGCCCCCGAAAGTCCCGGCTGATCCGCTGCATGGCGGAACCGCTCGAGTGTCTTGGTGTTCTGCTGATGCCCCCACGAAACCCCGGGTTCAGCCCCAGGCGCTCCGCGTACATTCGAAGTCGAACGCGTACGCAGACAGCAGCGCTCCACCGGCAAACGGGCCGGGAGAACCGCGACGCAACCAACATCAGGCAGGGAGCGGGACACGAAAACGCGGAACCCGCTTCGACCAAACTATGGCGATTCGGTGAAAGCGCGAAGGGGAAAACAACATCTGGTGTCAAAACCGAACAGCGATACTAGATGTAGATGAAAGCAGGACGAGCTGTGGGCAGCTTGTGGAAAAGCCGTGCAAGGTCGCACCAGGGGTGGGAGAACGCGCCCGTCGTCATTGGCATTGCCCCAACCGCAAGCCTCGAGTGGGCCGCGCAACCACGACACCCGCAATCTACTCCGAGTCGCCCACCGACCCCAGCGGCTGCAACTCGGCGCATCCTACTCAACCCGGCGGCGACGACAGACCGTTTTGATGATCGAGCCGGCCTACTCGCCGTAGCGCTTGGCG
>JANNSW010000426.1:0-10119 GCA_031403055.1 Hyphomicrobiaceae bacterium
GAGGACGGGTCGCGACATGGGCAATCAGCGAGACAGGGCCGGCGCCTCCGGCCGCAACCGGAAGGGCTACGACGACCTCGGTCGTGATCGTGGTCCGCCGTTGATGCCGCGCAGCCCCAGCGAGATGCTGGAGCCCGCCCGCGCCTCCGAGCCGCCGCGGCGCTCCAAGGGCCGCGCCCGTCGCGAAACGCCAGGCTGGGCCGGTGGCCTGGTGCGGATCCTCAACGGCACGCTCACTTTCATGCTGATGAGCATGCTGCTGCTGGGCGCGCTCTACTTCATCGTGAAATACCAGTTCGACCGCCCAGGTCCGCTGAACCAGTCGACCGTGATCGTCATTCCCAAGGGCGAAGGCGTGAATGCCATTGCCGACCGCCTTCAGCGCGAGGGGCTGATCCACGACAGCCGGGTGTTTACCGCGAGCTTTCTCTGGTTCCGCCTCACCCGCTCGTTTTTCGGCGGCACCCAGCCGGTTTTGAAGGCGGGTGAGTACGAGGTGGTGAAACAGGCAAGCCTCAGGCAGGTGCTCGACACCCTCGTCGAGGGCAAGTCGATCCTCTACAAGGTGACGCTGCCGGAGGGCCTGACCAGCTGGCAGATGATGCAGATCCTCCTGAAGGAGCCCGAGCTGACCGGTGAGATCACGACCATTCCTGCCGAAGGCGCTCTGCTTCCCGATACCTATCGCTTCTCGCGCGGCACCAACCGGCAGGAGCTGATCGAGCGCATCGTCTTCGCGCACCGCAAGTTCGTCGATGCCATCTGGCAGTCGCGCGCCCAGGGCCTGCCGTTCCAGTCGGTGGAGGAGGCCCTCGTGCTCGCCTCCGTCGTCGAGAAGGAGACCGGTCGGGCCGACGAGCGCGATCGTATCGCCGGCGTGTTTCTCAATCGGCTCCGCAAGAGCATGCGCCTGCAGTCGGACCCGACCATCATCTACGGCATCACCGGCGGCAAGGGCCCACTCGGCCGCCCGATCCGGCGCAGCGAAATCGACGCCAAGAACGACTACAACACCTACCAGATCGACGGTCTGCCCCCGACCCCCATCTGCAATGCCGGCCGGGCTGCGATCGAAGCGGTGCTGAACCCCGCCGACACCAAGGACCTGTTCTTCGTTGCCGACGGCACCGGCGGCCACGCATTCGCCGAGACCATCCAGCAGCACCAGAAGAACGTCGCATCCTGGCGCAAGGTCGAGAAGCAGCTCCGGGCCGAGGCCAAAGCCAAGGCCGAGGTGGCCAAGACCGTCGCGGCCGCCGCCGGGGCGACACCGGAGGCGACGGCAGTCGCTGCCGCGTCTGACGATGCCGAGGCCGAGCGCTCGGCCGGTCCCGGCGTCGTGCTCGACGACATGCCGGGGGTCGAAACCGATGATGGCGCGTCCGCGGCCGCTGCGCCGGCGGCTGTGTCCGTCGTCACGGCTGCCGGCGCCGCCGGCACCATCCTGCTGCCCGAGCGCAAGCCGACCGGTCCCTGAGCGAGCCATCGCCAGCGTCTTTCCTTCTCCCATGGGGAGAAGGTGGCCGGCTGCAAGCCGGTCGGATGAGGGGTGCATCAGGCCTCGAGCCGTGTTCCCCCGCTCCGCCATTCGTGCGCTCGAGGCTTGTTGCCGCGCCCTTCCGGCTGTAGTGTCCACGCATGAATTGACCCGCCGTCGGTGTCTTCGGCGGGCTTTGGTGTTGGAAGAGCACGTGGATGCCCCTGCGCAGCATGACCGGCTTTGCCCGTAGTGACGGCATCCGCGGCGATGCCGCCTGGCACTGGGAGGTCCGCACGGTCAACGGGCGCGGCCTCGACATCCGCCTGCGCCTGCCGCCTGGCCTCGAGCTGCTCGAGTCGCCAGCGCGAGAAGCCTGCGCTAGGAAGCTCGCCCGCGGCAGCGTTTCGGCAACCCTCAACCTCGAGCGCGAAGGCTCGGTCGGCACGCTCCGCCTCAACGAGCGGGCGCTGGCCGATGTGGCCGCCGCCCTGCAGCGTGCCGCCGCCATCTGCCCGGCCGCGCCCCCGAGCCTCGACGGCATTCTCGCCCTGCGCGGCGTGATGGAGCTGGTCGAGCCCGAGGAGAGCGAGCGCGAGACCGAAGCCCGCCTCGACGCCATGCGCGACGGGCTGGAGGTCGCGCTCGACCGCGTCATCATCGAGCGCGGCCGCGAGGGCGCCCGTCTCCGGCCCGTGCTCGAATCCCAGGTCGACGAGATCGCGGCGATTGTCGCCGAGGCCGAGCGCTCGCCCGCCCGCACCGTGGAGGCGATCCGCGCCCGCCTCGCCGAGCAGGTCGCCCGCCTGCTCGACGCCCAGCCCAAGCTCGACGAGGCACGCCTCCACCAGGAAGCGGTGCTGCTGGCGACCCGCGCCGACATCGCCGAGGAGCTGCAGCGCCTGCGCTCCCACATCGTCGCGGCGCGCGAGCATCTGGCCGCCGACACCCCTGTCGGCCGCAAGCTCGACTTCCTGTCCCAGGAGCTCAATCGCGAGGCCAACACCCTGTGCTCCAAGTCGAACGACACCGAGATCACCCGCATGGGGCTGCGCCTCAAGGCGGTCATTGACCAATTGCGCGAGCAGGTGCAGAACATTGAGTGACGAGACGCCGATCGAAGCCGCCCGCCGCGGCGTGATGCTGGTCATTTCCTCGCCCTCGGGCGCCGGCAAGACCACGCTCGCCCGCCGCCTGCTCGCTTCCGACCCGGGCATTGCCCTCTCGGTCTCGGTGACGACCCGCAAGCCCCGCCCCGGCGAGCGCGACGGCCTCGACTACCATTTCATCGATGCGACCGAGTTCGCCCGCCTGGTCGAGCAGGGCGCGCTGCTCGAATGGGCCGAGGTCTTCGCCAACCGCTACGGCACGCCCGAGGCCCCGATCGCGTCCTCGCTCGTTGCCGGCCGCGACATCCTCTTCGACATCGACTGGCAAGGCGCCCGTCAGGTCCGCGAGCGCTCGGGCGCCGATGTCGCCTCGATCTTCGTGCTTCCCCCGTCCGCCGAGACCCTGCGCTCCCGGCTCCTCGCCCGTGCCCAGGACGCGCCCGAGGTGGTTGCGCGCCGTTTGGCCGCCGCCGCCTCCGAGATCAGCCATTGGGCAGAGTACGACTATGTGATCGTCAACGACGATCTGGAGACGAGCATGGCTTCGCTGCGGGCGATCCTGGCCGCCGAGCGCCTGCGCCGCTGGCGCAACGCCGGTCAACTGACCCCACTCGCCGGAGCGCTCGGCCGCGATCTCGATCGCCCAGCCAGTCCCTGAGCGTGCCAGCACGACTGATTCGTACGGAATGACCCGGATTCCGCGCTCCCATGCCCCGCGCCCATGGACTGATCCGGGCCCAAATGAGAACAAACCGGGAAAATTGTGACCCCTGCACCGCTCGTTCGTTGCGGATGCGCCACAGAACGTTGCGTTTTCCCGGCTTCAGCCGATGGTTTGCTTTACGCGCACTGCCCGCATCACTTATGAATCACACATCAAGTCGAGTCGCCGGGTGCGTAGCCGGCCAACTCCCGTTCTCGTAAGCGTTGGCCGCGGCCCTCCAACCCGAGGCGCCGCACCCGAGACGAGCCATCTGATCCGTATCCGTTGCGTTGTCCGCGTTGCGTCCGGTCCCCGGCGATTGCGCCCCCATGCGCATCATCCAGGGCCGTGGCGAGCAGCCGCTTCGTGCTGTCGCCATCGAGGATCTTCGAACGAAACGGAAGTGGAGATGGAAATGATTGGGGGAATGATGAAAACGACCAGCCGCCTGGCGCTCGTCGCTGCAGCGGGCCTGATGATGGGCGGCCTCGGGTCGGTTTCGGCCCGCGCGGCCGATCTCGGCGGCGATTGCTGCGCCGATCTCGAGGAGCGGGTTGCCGAGCTCGAGGCGACCACCGTCCGCAAGGGCAACCGCAAGGTCTCGGTCACGCTCTACGGCTGGGTCAACCAGGCGGTGCTCTGGTATGACAACGGCGAAGAGTCCGACGTCTACGTCGTCAACAACGATACGGCCACGACGCGCATCGGCGTCAAGGGTTCGGGCACGCTGCGCCCCGGCGTCGATGCCGGCTACCGCATCGAGCTTTCCGTCAATCAGGCCAACGTCAGCGGCGTTGCCGAGAACGATGCCGATGACGACGGCGCGGGCGTGGGCGTTCGCCATGCCTATTGGTGGATCGGCAGCGAGCATCTCGGTCGTCTGACGGTCGGCCAGACCGATACGGCTTCGGGCGGCACCATCGACGGCGTCGATCTTGCAGGCGCTGGCGGCTGGATCGCCTACAACGGCCACGGCGACTGGGTGTTCTCCTTCGGCGTGGAGGGCGCTCCGGGCAACCTCTGGGGCTTCATGAGCGCATTCGACCAGGCCCGCCAGAACGTCGTCAAGTACGACTCGCCCACCATGGCGGGCTTCACCGCCTCGGCATCGTGGAGTGAGGACGACGAGTACGACCTCGGCCTGACCTATTCCAACAACTGGAACGGCCTCGAGGTCGCTGCAGCGGTTGGCTACTACTGGTCGAACGACGAGCACAGCGCCGACTCCGATCACGAGGTGTTCGGCGGGTCGCTGTCGGCCTATCACGCCGCTTCGGGCATCTTCGGCACCTTCGCCTACGCCAACGCCCAGAGCGACAATGGCCTCGGCCTCGGCGACGGCGATGATGCGGATCAGTGGTATGCCAAGGTCGGCATGCGCAAGAACTGGTTCGGTCACGGCGAGACGGCGGTCTACGTCGAGTACGGCGAGACCAACGTCGATGTCGGCGCCAACAGCATCTTCGTCGGCAACGGCAACTTCGCCGTCGGCGGCACGCTGGCTGCGACGACGTCCGAAGCTGAGGGCACCATGTGGGGCATCGGCATCGGCCAGGACTTCGACTCGATCGGTGCGACCGCCTATCTCGGCTACCGTCACCTCGAGGCCGACATCACCGACGTGGTTGCGGGCGATCTCGACACCGAGGAGATGGACCAGGTCCTCGCCGGCATGGTCGTGCCCTTCTGAGCACACTGCCGCACAAGCGACTACCAACGGAGAGGGCGCCATTCTGGCGCCCTCTTTGCGTTGGAGGCTTACCCAACCGCCGAAATCCCTCCTCCCTCCTCCCTCCTCCCTTCTCCCTACTGCCGACTGCCTACTCCCCACTCCCCACTCCCTATGTGCCCTTACCCACTGGTTTGTGGCGCCGCGGCCACAGCCACTTTCGATTCGTGGGGGCATCTGCAACAAGCCATTTACGATCCCCCTCGGCCTCGTCTAGAGAAGGGTGGAAGGCACGGACTGAAAGGCAGTCTGTCCCGGACGCCAACCTCTCTCGAGGGGGCGAACTACCGAAGCAGTCGGGGGCCTTGGCGGGTCGACGGATTGCAGGAAGTCAATTTTGGTTCGGTAACGGTGGAGTGGAGAGAGAACATGATTGGGGGACTGAAAAAGACGACCAGTCGCTTCGCCATCTTGGCGGCCGCTGGCCTCATGATGGGGGCGTACAACGCACCCGCGAGCGCAGCCGACCTCGGCGGCGATTGCTGCGCAGACCTCGAGGAGCGCGTTGCTGAGCTCGAGGCAACAACCGTCCGCAAGGGCAACCGGAAGATCTCGGTCACGCTCTACGGCTGGGTCAACCAGGGCGTGCTCTGGTACGACAACGGCGAAGAGTCCGATGTCTATGTCACCAACGTCGACACGGCGACCAGCCGCATCGGCGTCAAGGGCTCGGGCACGCTCCGTCCCGGCGTCGAAGCCGGCTATCGCATCGAGCTCGCCGTCAACCAGGCCAACGTCAGCGGCCTCTCGGAGAACGATGGCGACGATGATGGCGCCGGCCTCAGCGTCCGTCACGCCTTCTGGTGGGTCAACAGCGAGCAGCTGGGCAAGCTGTCGGTTGGTCAGACGGGGACGGCGTCGGATGGCACCATCGACGGTGTCGATCTGTCGGGTGCCGGTGGCTGGATCTCCTACAACGGCCATGCCGACTGGGTGTTCTCATTCGGCATCATCGAATCCGCGTCGGATGATGAAGGCGACTCAGATCTGCAGCTCTCGACGGGCAATCTTTGGGGCTTCATGAGCGCGTTCGACGCACAGCGCGCGAATGTCGTGAAGTACGACACCCCGACCTTCGCCGGCTTCACGGCTTCGGCCTCGTGGGGTGAGGACGATCGCTACGACCTCGGCCTGAACTATTCCAACAACTGGAATGGTCTTGAAGTTGCGGCTGGCCTCGGCTACTACTGGTCGAATGACGAGTACTGCGAGCAGCATCCCTCCGGCGTGACAGCAAATGCGAACGGCACGTTCAGCAACAACGGCGGTTGTGGCACGCAGTTCGGCATCGAAGGCGACCACGAGGTATTTGGCGGTTCGCTGTCCATGTATCATGCGGCGACTGGCCTCTTCGCCACGGGTTCGTACGCCCATGCTGAAGGCGGCCTGAACACCAATGACGGCTTCCTCGGCAGCGTGCAGACGACGGATGCCGATCAGTGGTACGCCAAGCTCGGCGTCCGCAAGAACTGGTTCGGTCACGGCGAGACGGCAATCTATGCCGAATACGGCGAGACCAATGTCACCACGCCGTTCGGCGCAGCTCTGAGCATCTTCGGCGCTCACGGTGACTTTGCGGTCGGCGGCACGCTCGCTGATGACACCCTTACCGCTGACGGCACCATGTGGGGCGTCGGCATCGGTCAGGACTTCGACTCGTTGGGCGCGACGGCCTATATCGGCTATCGTCATCACGAGGCGAGCATCACGGATTGCGACGGTGCGATCTCTCTGACGACTGGCTGCGCAGCGGCCGACATCGAGAAGGATCGGGTCGAGGACATGGATGCGGTCCTCGCCGGCATGGTCGTCCCCTTCTGATCGGATGACTGTCTGACGAACGACTTCGGGAAGGGGTGCTTAGGCGCCCCTTTCTGCTTTGCGGGGCGCCCCTCCGAGCCCGGCGGATCATTGTGCTCTTTCGGCCACAATCCTCCACTGTCACCTGAAAATCACGCGCTTTCATCGACTGTTAACTGTGGCCGAAACATCATTGCGCGTGGTGCTGCACTGCGTCATGGTGTGGCGATGTCAAGCAGAGGCGCGGGTCCGTGATCATGAATCGGTGGTTTGGTGGTGGGCTTCTGGGGGCCCTGTTGCTGGCGGGTTTGCCGGCGCTCGCCTTCGAGGAGGTCACGTCGGGCAGCACGGCGACGCCTCGCCCGGCCACCGCAATCGCGCCTTCACCGGCAGCTCCGATAACCGACAGTCTCGACCTAGCCGCGCCCGATTCCGGATCCGCCGATGCTGGCGGCACCGAGATCAATATCCCCGGCCTCGGCTCCATCGGCGTGCTGCCAAAACTCGATTTCGGCCTCGAGCTGCTCTATGGCGCCACCAGCGACGGCCCCGGCGCCCCGGAAATCGATGTGCCCGCCGACGGCGACCTGACCGTCAAAGGCGAGATCAAGCACACCTTCTGACCGCCCTCTCGCCCAGCTGATCCCTTCTCCCCTGGTGGGAGAAGGTGGCGCGTCGTGCCATAGGCGCGCCTAAAGCACGATGTGCCGTAGGCGCGCCTACGGTACGATGCGCCGGATGAGGGGGCGCTTCGGCCAGACGCGCCGGACGAGGGCACGCTGGACTGGTCAATCATTACGCTTTTTGGTGCTCCCCCTTCTCCCATCGGGAGAAGGTGCCCACAGGGCGGATGAACCCATCAACCGGCGGTGCCGGAATGCGGGTTCGAGGAAACGTCTCGCGCATATCCATCCACCCGTCATCCCGGACGCCGCGCCAGCGGCGATCCGGGATCTTGGCCACAGGCGCGGCATCTGTAGCTGAGATCCCGGATCAAAGCCTTCGGCTTTGTCCGGGATGACGGGTGATGCCGATGTGTTTCTTGAGAGGGGCTGTCGTCGGGCGCGACCCGCAACCCATGCGCCGCGGGCGCTTTTTCCGGCCTCAGCCGCTTGCCACCTCGAGCCTACGAAAAACTCCCCGTCGCTCCGCCCGCTCGCCGCCCTCGGGATTGCCATCGCCGGCTCCCATGGTCTATTCCTGTCGGCAGGCTCAGACCCGCTGATCCAACGCCCCACCGACCGCGAGCGCGCCCCCATGTCCTTCTCCCTCCTCGATCCGGCCATCTGGGCGGCGCTCCTCAGCCTGACCGCGCTCGAGATCGTGCTCGGCATCGACAACATCGTCTTCCTCTCGGTCGTGATCGCGCGCCTCCCCAAGGAGATGCGGGCGCAGGCGCGCCGCATCGGGCTGCTGCTCGCGCTGGTGTTGCGGGTGCTGCTGCTTTTTTGTCTCACCTGGATCATCGGCCTCCAGGAGCCGCTCCTCACCGTCGCCGGCTTCGCCATTTCCTGGCGCGACCTGATCCTGATCGCCGGCGGCCTCTTCCTGCTGGCCAAGGGCACCCACGAGATCCATCGCGACATCGAGGGCGAGGTCGAGGGCGCCAACGCCGTGCCGGTCTATTCGAGCTTCGGCATGGTGATCGCGCAGGTCGCGCTGATCGACCTCGTGTTCTCGATCGACTCGATCGTGACGGCGATCGGCATCGCCGAGCATATCGAGGTGATGGTCGTCGCCGTCATGATCGCGATGGCGGTCATGTATGCCGCCGCCGGGGGCGTGAGCGCTTTCATCGAGCGCCACCCGACCGCCAAGATGCTGGCACTGAGCTTCCTCCTGCTGATCGGCATGGCGCTGGTCGCCGACGGCATGCACTTCCACATCCCGCGCGAGTACATCTATTTCGCCATGGTGTTCTCCGGTGCCGTCGAGGTCTTCAACGTGCTCGCCCGCAAGAAGCGCAAGGCCGCGCCGGGACCCTGAGATCCATCCACGTCTGCTTTCGACCGGCCCCGTGCCGCTGCTCGACCATCCTCCCGGCTGCCGCTACGCTCACCGGACGACGCGAATCAGCACCAGCTCGGAGGCCGTCCATGTATGCCTACAATCCCGACCGCCGCGGGCTGTCCGAGGTCAAGATCCTCAATCTCGAGCCCTGGCGGCTCTACCCGCGCGAGGACGCCCTCGACATCCGGGCGCTGCTCGACGTCCCGAAGCCGGACCTGCGCATCACCAGGCAGACGCCGATCGCCTCGATCGGCAGCTGCTTCGCCCGCGAGATCAAGTACTGGCTGATCGAGCATGGCTATCGCTACATCGTCAAGGCGGAGGGGCCGTGCACCGAGGCAGGCTCCGCCCGCTACGACCGCGTCTACAACACCTTCACCATCCGCCAGGAGCTGGAGCGCGCCAGCGACCGTTTCGACCCTGCCGAGCCGGTCTGGGACTTCCTCGAGAAGAATGGCAAGCGCCGCCTGCTCGACCCCTATCGCAAGGGCGTCGCCTGGGAGGACGAGGCCGAAATGCGCAACGAGCTGGCCGAGCACCGCCGGCACGTCCTGGAGGCCTTCAGCGAGGCCGCGGTGTTGATCGTGACGCTCGGCCAGTCGGAGATCTGGTTCAATCGGGCGGACGGCCGGGTCTATCCGCTGGTGCCACCAGCCGAGATCTACGACGAGCGCCGGCATGGGTTTCGGATGACCACATTCGCCGAAAATCTCGAGAACATGGAGGCCGTCCTCGCGCTCTATCGCGCGCTCAACCCGTCCGGCCGGCTGCTCGTCACTGTCTCCCCGGTGCCGCTGCGCGCGACCTTCCTGCGCACCAGCGCCGTCATCGCCAACACCGCCGGCAAGTCGATGCTGCGCGCCGTCGCCGCCGAGCTCGTCACGCGCCATCCGGGCATCGTCGAGTACTTCCCAGCCTACGAGATCGTCGCCGTGCTCGAGCGCGATCCCTTCAAGGACGACAACCGGCATGTGAAGCCGGAAGTGGTCGAGCGCATCATGCAGGTGTTCGAGGCCTGGTACGTGGATTGAGCGGGCGGTTGAAGCGCTGCCTGCCCCTCTTTTTACCTGCTCCCGTGGGGAGAAGGTGGCCCGACGGGCCGGATGAGGGGTTGTCCCCTCGTCGGCCCCTACTGCAGCCCCATCCCCTTCCGCATCGCCGCCACGTCGTCGGGCGTCGGATAGCAATCCACGTCGAGCCCGTTCGCCTTCTCGAGCACGCCGAGCGCGACCCGCGTGCGCCAGCCGACCTTGCCATCGACCTTGCCGACAGTGAGCCCGAGCCCGACCAG
>JANNSW010000427.1:0-2155 GCA_031403055.1 Hyphomicrobiaceae bacterium
GGAAAGCCCGGTCAAGCTGGAGCTGCGCTGCAGCTACAAATGGCCGCCGCGCTTGCAGTGGATCATCGCTTGTTTCGTCGGGTAGCCCTTCGATCGCAAGCAGGGCCGCGCTCAAAGCGTCGCCGCCGCCAGGTAGATCCGAGATCACCCGGGCTGCCTCCGACAAGAGCCCTGATTGCGTGATTTGTGCTTCTTTCGTCACTTTGAAGGTAGCTGCCTCGCTCCGCACGGCGCGTGTCGCTTCTTTCTCGGCCACACTTTGAGCCGTGTTAGCCAGTTGCGATTGCCAGTACGCTGCGCCAGCCAGCCCCGTGGCCCCAAGCACGGCAGTGAGCAAGGCTCCGGCGAACATCCGCTGCCGCCGTGTCGCTGCCCGGCGGCTTTCCGTGACGATGGCGAGGTGGGAGTCCGTTGGATCCGGTGCCTTTGCAGGACGCATCGTCAGCCAAGTTTCGGCGGCGTTCAGCTCCGCGCCACGTAGGAGCAATTCGCTCGGCCGCGCCCGCGTTTCCCACCGCAGAGCGAGTGCTCCGAGCCGCGTGTGCTCCCGGATCCAGGAGATGTCCGTCTCGAGCGCGGTCGTGAGCTCGCCGACCGCCTCGTCGAAGTCGCCGCTAGCCCCTACTGCCAGGTTCGGCAGGAAGAAGATATAGTTGAGGCGCGCCAGTGCCGCCGGGACGGCACGCCCCTCCAGGTCGCGGGCAACGATAGGCACAAAGCGCTTGTTGAGTTTCTCCGCGAACTCGACCTCGTCGCTGCAGGTCTTCGAGTCGACCGAGTCCGGGCTCAGCACGAAGATGATAGTGTCAGCGTCGGTGATGAGCTGTTTGATGCGCTCCCACCACACCTCGGCCTTCTCGATATGCTGGCGGTCGACGTAGACCTCGATTCTGCGCTCGCGCAGCGCTTGCTGCAGTCGATCGACAAAGTCCATGTCCCGTCGGGAATAAGAGATGAAGCTATTGAGCTTGAACTCATTCGGCCCCGGGTTGGATGCTAGTCCCGCAAATGCCGCAGACATCGCCATGGTTCGCCCCCAACGTGACCCTTGTTAATTATGCTGGAGCCGACATTTAAGGCACAGCGTCAGGTCAGTCCATGAATCGTGGCGATAGAGACACCGACTGAAGCGGATCGCGCACCGCTAGAACGGGGATGCGTGCTACCGGTCAAGAGCTGCACGGAGCGCTGTCCAAAAACCCTTCCTTTTCGAGACACGACAAAGCACGGCGCCGATCGTGTCGCCAACGGACCAGCGTAGTCAATGAGGCGACGTAGGGTCCCCAGCTAGGAATCCTGCGCCATTTCTACTCGGATCCCTTACTGGGTGCGTGGCACGCGCTTCGATCGGCCAGCCTCGACAGCGGCGAGGAATTCGTCGCGCACGCGGGCGAAGAATCCGCGCGACAAGACCCCATGAGCGATGCTGCCCACATCGTCATTCGGCACCGGGCGCAGATCGGGCCCGGGCCAGACGAACTCGTTCCACTCCTCGAGCACGATCCAGGAGCGATCGGCATCGAGGTTGAGGTCGCGTTTGATGGTGGCCGGTATCTCGACTGCGACGACGTCGCGTGCGGGGGCGCTGTGTGTCACCGGCAGAACCAGAACACGTGTCTCGCCGTTGGCATCGGTGCGCACCGTGGCGATAATCGCACAGGGGCGATCCTTGATGCCTTCCTCGCGCCCGGCGAGAAACTCGCTGTGCCAGAGATAGCTGTAGCGGATGACCAGGCCAGGAGTTGGCGCGGGAAGTGCCACGAGGTCACTTCGACGCGGCTTTGCGGCGCGCCGCCGCCGGTACTTCGGCCTTGCGCACGGCGTCGATCCACTCGTCGGACAGATCGCCGGCGAGGCCGACCTTGCGCTCGCGACGCCTCAGCCGCACATACTCGTCGTAGGACAGCAACACCAGATGGTTGCGCCCCTGCTTGGTGATCGTCACCGCCTCGCGCAGCGCATTGTCGCTGATGCTGCCGAGGGAGCGCTGGAGCTCGCTCGCCGAAACTTTGATCATGTCGTCGATCCTTCACCCTTCGCAACCTTCATACATAAAGTATGCAATTTATGCAACTGGCTTGCGCGACCAGGCTTAGACCCGACAGTCGTGTCGGCAGCGGCCGTTTGTGGCACCCGGCGAACTGTCCCATAAATG
>JANNSW010000428.1:0-11480 GCA_031403055.1 Hyphomicrobiaceae bacterium
CGCGTGATGATCCGCAGCGCGCATGACACCCGCGTCTCCGCGCTCTTCTCGGATGCCTTCGGCGTCCGCTCGGAGCTCGGCGAGCTGACCGTGCGCGGGGCCCTCGACGTCAAGAACATCTTCGACTTCTACCTGCACCGGCATGGCGACCGGATGATCACCGATGCGAAGGTGCGCGACGGCACGTTCACCGGCGAGCACGTGCAGAAGCGCGTGAGCACGCTTCCTCAGGGCGCGATCGCAACCCATGTGGAAATGGTGAAGACCGCCAAGGGCTTTCGCCAGTCGGCGCCCGAGATCAGCGACATGCCCCTCGCGCATCTGCGGCTATGAGTATTTTTATCCGCAGGCCTTCAATGCCGCCCAGAGCACGAACATCATGGCGGGCAACCCGGAGGCGCCTGCCGCCTATGTGATGGCGGACGAGGTCATCCACCGCTTCATCGAGCAGCTGAAGTTCAGCTCGATCGAGCACTATCGCACCAAGGTCGGCGACCGGCTCGACAACCTGATTGCACAGACCTTCATGGACTTCTTCGCCGAGCTCGGCAACCGGCACTCGGCCGATCCCACGCTCGGCCTCAAGCGCGCGGAGCTCAAGTCCGCGGCCGGCGAGGACAACGCTTACGGCTTTGCCTTCGATTCCTATGCGAAAGCGATCACCAAGGATGCGCTTTCGAGTTTCGATCTGTTTCTGTCTCTCTACCGCCGCAACCTCGAGTAGCAGCTGGAGACCGCACCCGACGCCGATGCGCGGCTCCTCGAGCAGCAGATCCGGGCCGTCACCTTCATGACCCGCAGCGCCCTCAATCCGGACATCATCCGCCCCGGCACCCAGCAGGCCCTCGTCCGCGCCCACCTCGACAACCACCTCTTCGAGAACACGCTTGGAGGCCAGCGGGATCGGGGGAGGTGAGGTCGCCGTGAGTGTTGGGCCGAAGGGCACCGTTCTGCATGGAAGTGGTCTGCCGCACATCCAGCGGAGAACGGACGCGGATCACCCGACGTCCGCTAATCCAGCAGGCGAAGACAAAATCTAGCTACCTGTTCCGCCAAAGAGCGACAGCTTGCCGCGGAATCGTGGTAGCTAAGTGGTAGCTATTTTACGTTGCAGGCGGATTGATTCTTTGAGTGGTCCGTAACTCATTGATTTAAAACATGAATTGGAGCGGGCGGAGGGAATCGAACCCTCGTATGCAGCTTGGGAAGCTGCCGTTCTGCCATTGAACTACGCCCGCATCAGGCCGGCGCCGAAGCTAGCACAGCATGCGCGAGCGTCAAGGCACCGCCAACGCAAACGCCGCGCGCCGCCTCAATCCAGCACGATCATGTGGTTGGGCAGCTCGTCGGCATTGCCGGTGCCGGGCGGGAAATGGCTGGCGAGCTGCTTGCCTGTCGCCTCGATCGCCGCGTGAAAACCTTGGCTAGCCTTGTGCTCGCCGAGATCGGCGACGAGGCGGTCGACAATGCCCTGCCAGACCTCATCGCCGACCTTCAGGCGGACCTCCTGATCGGCAATGATCTCCACATAGCGCTCGGCTGCGGACACGAAAATCAGAACGCCGGTGCGGCCGCGCGTGGTGTGCAGGATCTGGGCGAGGAATTGCTCGACGGCCCGCCGATGGGACCGCGATCGCTTGACCGAACCTGGCACCAGGGCATACCGCAGCGGCCGCGTATAACATACCAGCGACACCACCAGGAACACGATCAACTGCACCGCGTAGATGGTCTGCACCGGTAGCCAGGTGAAGAAGACGAGCGGCCACGGCACCAGCAGTGCGACAATGGCCGCCCACAGAATGGGCGCATAGGTATAGGTATCGCTTTCCGCTGCCAGCACCGCGATGATCTCCCCGCTGGTACGGCGCTCGACGGCGCTGATCGCCTCGGCAATCTGCTTTCGCTCGACCTCGGTCAGCATCTTTGTCGATCCCTTCGCTACCAGCTACCCGAGGAGCCGCCGCCGCCGAAGCTACCGCCGCCGCCACCCCAGCTTCCCCCGCCGCCGCTGCCCCCGCTCCAGCCGCCCGATCCACCCCACCCCCCGGGCGGTACGATGGTGTCGCTGTCCGAGCCCGAGCGCCGGCCTTTGCCCTTGGCGCCGAGCTGGCGCTGCTCGCGGGCGGCGCGATGGGCGCGCCAGATCGAGTAGAGCACAACCCCAAGCCAGATCAGCAGAAACACCACTGCCACCCAATCGAGCTCGCTGGGTTTTTCGACGAGCCGCTGGCCGACCTCGGCCGCATTGCCGCCGAGCACTTGGGCGACCTCGTCCACCCCCGCCTCGATGCCGCCCGCGAAATCGCCCCGGCGGAACCGCGGCAGGATCGTGCGCTCGATGATCGCTTTCGTGAGCGCATCCGTCAGCGTCGGCTCGAGACCGCGACCGACCTCGATCCGGGTCTTGCGGTCATTGGGCGCCACGATCAGCAGCACACCATCATCGGCATCCTTGCGGCCGATGCCCCAGTGCCGGCCGAGCTTGTAGCCGAGCTCCTCAATCGCGTAGCCCTGCAGCGAGCCGAGCGTCACCACGACCACTTGCGCGCCCGATGTCTCCTCGATGCCCGCGAGCTTGGCCGAGATCGCCGCCCGCTGGGCCGACGACAGCAGCCCCGCCTCGTCGACCACGCGGCCGGCAAGCGCGGGGTACACCGGCTCGGCGGCGAGCGGCGCGGCGAGCAACGCCCCAAGCACGAGCGCGACC
This sequence comes from Hyphomicrobiaceae bacterium, assembly GCA_031403055.1. Lineage (GTDB taxonomy): Bacteria > Pseudomonadota > Alphaproteobacteria > Rhizobiales > Hyphomicrobiaceae > JANNSW01. The sequence goes on from JANNSW010000428.1 coordinate 2,711, forward strand.
GCCAGCCTCGGCGGCGCCATATGAGATAGAGTTGGTCGATCCCCCCTCCGACTTCCCGTCGCCGCGCGAGCGGCAGCCCGAACCCTGGGCTCGAGACCGCGATCGGCTACAGCATCCGACACCGGGTCCCGGCACGCGGACAGGCGAAACGCCGTGCACGACATCTCGACCTCGGGCCCCGCCCGCGACCGGGAAAGCGGGAGCTGATCGACCGGAGTCGGCATCAAACCCTGCCGCCCGTCCTCAGCTGGCCGAGGACCGCTCACCGGCGCCACTCCGCACTCGCGCTCAATTGAACTCGACCTTGGGCACCTTGCCTTCCTCTTCGGTGATCGTGAAGCTCGCCATCTCGCGGGCGTCGGGATAGAGGAAGGACCGCCACCAGCGGCCGGGAATGGTCTTCAACTCGGTGTTGTAGACCTGCACCGATTGGATGTAGTCACGCCGGGCGATCGCAATCCGGTTCTCGGAGCCCTCGAGCTGGGATTGGAGCTGCAGGAAATTCTGACTGGCTTTCAAGTCGGGATAGCTCTCCGTGACGACCAGCAACCGCGCCAGCGCGCCCCCGAGCGCGCCTTGCGCGTCGAGAAATTTCTTCATCGCCTCCGGATTGCTCAGCACGTCGGGAGGCAGCTGCACCTGGGTCGCCTTGGCACGCGCTTCCACCACCTCGTTCAGCACTTTGCGCTCGAAGTTGGCATAGCCCTTGACCGTGTTGACGAGGTTGTCGGTCAGGTCGGCGCGGCGCTTGTACTGGTTCTGGACCTCGGACCAGGCCGCCTTGGCCTGCTCCTCGAATGTCGGGATGTTGTTGACGCCGCACCCCGCGAGTGGTCCCACCGAAAAGCCGACCAGGCCCACCAGCAGGAGCATTCGTGCGATGCCGACGAAAGAGCGGCTCATGCTGTGATCCTCCACATTTCCCCCGACCGGCGCAGGACGTCATCCCGGGACATGCCATCTATGGTCCACCGGCCCTGTGCGCAAGCCATTTCCGCGCAATTCCCTGCTCGCTCCACTGGCCGTTTGCCATATCGCCGCATTGACCATTGGCCGCGGTAGGGCCTTATGGGAGGCTTGGCTTTCCATTCGACTGCTCCGCAATGGATTTGCCCGGCCTCCGACCCTGCAACGCCGTTTCCCGCGCATCGTCCGCGCGCCCCATGAGCCCAATCGATGTCGTTCGATCTGCCGATCTATCTGCCGATTGCCGAGATCTCCATCAATGCGCTGCTCATCCTGGCGATGGGCGGCGTGGTGGGGTTCCTGTCGGGGTTGTTCGGCGTTGGCGGCGGGTTTCTGGTGACGCCGCTTTTGATCTTCTCGGGCGTTCCCCCGGCCGTCGCGGTCGCCTCGGGCGCCAATCAGGTGGTCGCTTCCTCGGTTTCGGGTGCGCTCGCCCAATGGCGGCGCGGCAATGTCGACGTTAAGCTCGGCACCGTCATGCTGACAGGCGGCATTCTGGGATCGAGCGTCGGCGTGCAGGTCGTGCGGATCTTGCGCGAGCTCGGCCAGGTCGAGCTTTTCATCTCGCTCACCTACGTGACCTTTCTCGGCGTGATCGGCGCGCTGATGCTGGTGGAGAGCATCAACTCGATCCTGCGCAGCCGCTATGGCACGCCGGCTCCGGCCCGCCGCTCGGCTCAGCATAGCTGGCTGCACCGGCTGCCGCTGAAGCAGCGCTTCCATCGCTCCAAGCTCTACATCAGCGCCATTCCTCCCTTCGTGATCGGCATATTCGTCGGTCTGTTGTCGGCGATCATGGGCGTGGGTGGCGGCTTCGTGATCGTGCCGGCGATGATCTATCTGCTGCGGGTGCCGACCAACGTCGTTTTCGGCACGTCGTTGTTCCAGACGATCTTCGTCACGGCCTTCACCACCATCATGCACGCCTATGAGAACCAGACCGTGGACGCGGTGCTCGCGTGCCTCTTGATCGTCAGCAGCGTTATCGGTGCCCAGTTCGGGGTGCGAGCCAGCCAGGCGCTGAAAGGCGAGCAATTGCGGGCAATGCTCGCCGTGATCGTGTTGGGGGTCGCCGTTCGGCTCGCCTACGACCTCGTCTCGCGGCCCGGCGACATGTTCTCGCTGGCGCCGATCGAGGTGGGGCCATGAGACAGCGCCTGCCGCTCATGCTGGCGCTTGTGGCAATGCCGGCGATATTTCTCGCCTCGCTGGCCGCGATCCCCGTCACGCTCGCGCAGACGGCTCCCGCTGTCGAGGCGCCAGCTGCCGCCGCGCCCGCCGAGCGCAAGGAGACGATCGAAGCCGACGTCTCGACCCGCACGATCGCGATCGGTACCAACTTCACCGGCATCCGCGTGGTGATCTTCGGGACGGTCGAGAACAGCCGGCAGACCAAGCCCGACGAGGGGGTCTACGACGTTGCAGTCGTGATCGCCGGGCCAAAGCAGAGTATCATCGCCCGCCAGAAGTCCAATGTCGGTGGCCTCTGGATCAATACCAGCTCGGTGCGCTTCAAGGACGTGCCGAGCTACTACAAGGTCATCACCACCCGTCCGGTCGATCGCATTGCGCCCAAGCCAGTGCTCTACCAGCAGGGGATCGGTTTCGAGAACATGCGATTCGCAACGATCGACAAGATCGGCGTCAAGGAGCTCGAGGACTTCCGCGAGTCGATCGTGCGCATCAAGAAGCAGCAGAATCTGTTCCAGGAGGAGGAGCGGGGTGTCGAGTTCATCGGCCGCAGCCTCTTCCGCGCAACTGTCGACCTGCCGGCCAACGTGTCGATCGGCGACTTCACCGCTTTCATCTATCTGTTCCGCGACGGCGAGTTGCTGTCGAGCTTCAAGACCCAGCTCGGCCTCGAGCGCGCGGGCATCGAGCGCAGCATCCACGAGCTCGCGTTCGCCATGCCCTTTCTCTATGGCTGCCTCTCGGTCGCCATGGCGCTCATCGCCGGGCTGGTGGCGACGGTGATGTTCCGCAAGGACTGATGGTCAGCTCCGCAACTGACACCAGCAACGCCAAATCCCGGCTCAGGAGTCGGCCCTGGCCTGGCGGCGGACGATCTGATCGCCCAGATCCTTCTGGCGGTCGTCCTCGCCCTCGGTGTCGGCGAGGATGCTGACCGGCAGGTCGCGCCCGCGCGCCACATAGATCACCTCGACCGGCGCCGTGACACCACGCACGGTGACGGTCTCGGACGCGCCTGCCTCGACGTCGCGCCAGCCGGCGTAGCGGGCCGCATCCTTGGACACGACGATCTGCACACCCCTCTCCTTGGCAAGCGATTCGAGCCGGCTCGCCACGTTGACGGCCGTGCCGATCACCGTCAGGTCGACCGATTCCCCATATCCGATGCGCCCCAGCAGCAGTGGGCCGCCATGGATGCCGATGCCTACCCGCAAGGGCACACCCAGCTCGGTCGCGAGCTTTGCGTTCACATGGTCGAGCGCCAGATCGATCGCTCTGGCCGCCCTGAGCGCCTGCCTGCAACCGGCCTCGACGCCGTGCCGCTGTCCGAACACGGCAAGCAGCCCATCGCCCAGGAACTTGTCGATCCAGCCGCCATGCGCCGCAATCGAGGCCCCCGTCGCCGCGAAGAACTCGTTCAGCAGGAACACGAGATCGTAGGGCAGCCGGTTCTGTGACAACGTCGTGAAATCGCGCATGTCGAGGAACATGACCGCGAGCGATTTCTCCACGCCCGCCGAATCCGTCTCCGACAAATCGGCCGACTGCGGCCCCGTGCTCGCCGGTCGCAGCAGCCGCGTCACCGTGATCGAATCGCTCGGGCGGATCTGGCAGGCGAGCCGGACGTTGTGCGGTGCCCCGATGCTCGCCAGCGTGAAGTGCTCCGGGAAAGCTGGCGGCGGCAACGTGCTCGCCCCATGCTCGATGCGGACCCGGCAGGTCGAGCAGCGGGCCCTGCCGCCGCAGACCGAAGCATGCGGCACGTTGTTCTGCCGGCTGATCTCGAGCAGCGTCGGCCCCTGGGAGGCACGAATTGTCGGGCCGCCCAGATATTTGATCGAAAGCTTTGGACCGGAGTTGCGCAGATAGAACCGCCAGGCGATGATCGCGGCGACGAGGGCGAGCGCGCAACCGAACACGATCCGGATCTTGAAGCGGTAGTCGGCGATCACCGCTGCGTCGGCATCGTTGGGCCAATGCGTCAACCCTTTGACCGTCGCCAGCATGTCCGGGTTCTGGATCAGCTGGGCGACTGCCCGTCCCGCCACCATGAAGCCGCCGAGCGCCATCAGCGGCACGGCGATCGCGACCAGCAGCAGACCGGGCTGGGCGGTACGATAGGGCCCATACAGCCGAAGCCAGTAGTGGATCCCGATGCAGCCATGAATCCAGACCATCAGCAACAGCAAGCTCTGCAGCACCGCGCTCGCCGGCCACAGCTTCGCCAGCTCATAGAGGTAGCTGTCCTGGACACCGAAGAACGTATTGGAGATCCGCGTGTTGACGATATGGGGCAGCAGCAGGAACGGTATGGCGAGGCCGAGCGCGATCTGAACGAGCTCCCAGGCGGGCAATCGTAGCGTCGATCGGGTCGCGAGCTTGGCCAGACCCAGCCCCATATGGGTCAGCAGCGCGGCGAGCAGGATGATCGTGCCGGGCCAGGAGCGGGTCACGACCATCCGCCACTGCTGGACCTCGTGCATGGTTTCGAGGTCGACGAGCCCCAGCGCGTGATTGAGGAAATGCGTCGTCGCGAACGCGAACAGGATCAACCCCGATGCGAGGCGGACCTTTTGAATGTTCGCGCCACGTTTGAGGACATGCATGCCGTGTGCTCCAGCCATAAGCACCATCCCTAGCACATTCCGCGCCGGATTTCTGCCCGTCCCGTGCCGTTTCCGGCGGCAGTTGCGCCGATCGCCGACCTCCCTCCGGCAAGGCGCCCCAAACCGGCACGGCGCTTAAGCCAATTTTAGGGATTCTATCCCAAAGTTCCTGACGAAGGGCAGCTCCGGGCATGACGCCCGCTGCAAGGCCGGCATGTCGCTGGCCACCAATTTACAAGGGGACTGACATGAAGATTTGGCCCTCCGCTTTGTTCGGCATCGCGCTCGGTCTCGGGGCTGTCGCTCCCGCTGGCGCCGCCGATCTGGGATCTGGCGAGTGGAGCATGAAGGACGGACCGCAATCGATGCCGCTCCAGGCCCGCTGGTACCTCCGTGGCGACCTCGGCTATGCGTTCCATGACGATCCGGACATGATCGAGGACGGCGTCTTTACGGCGAGCGAGACCTCGATCGACGACACCTGGACGATCGGTGGCGGCATCGGCCTCTACTTCTCCTCGAACCTGCGCGGCGACGTCACCGTCGACTACCGCAACGATGCCGAGGTTTCCGGTACGCTCGACGACTCCGTGATCGGCCCCGGCACCCGGACGTTCGATCTCTCCAGCACCGTCGTGCTTGCCAACCTCTACTACGACTTCAATCGCAATTCCGGCTTCACGCCCTATGTCGGCGCCGGCATCGGCTGGACCAACAACCAGACCCACGACGGCGTGGCGACCGATCCCTGCGGCTGCACCTACACCATCGCAGGCGCGACCGAATCCGATATGGCGGCGGCCCTGATGGTCGGCGCGAGCTTCGACCTGTCGGGCGATCGCGGTGGCCATGGCGGCTATGGCGGCAGCATCAAGGACGGCAACATCGCGACGCCCGCCGAGCGCGGCCTCCGGCTCGATGTCGGCTATCGCTTCCTCTATCTGGGCGATGCCGCCACCGGCGAGGTGCTCGACGCAGCGGCCGTTCCCGTTGCCGACGACCCGGTCATCGAGGACATCCATGCCCACGAGTTTCGCGTCGGCCTGCGCTACGACATCTGGTAAGCGGCTTCCCGGATCGCTCCGGAGCTAGACGGGGGGCGGGCGAAAGCCCGCCCTTTCGCTTTGCGCCCCATCCTCATTCGGCGAAATGCCGCGCCCGCCATTTGAGCGCGGCGCCCAGGCCATCGCGTTCTGCGATCGCCATGAACTCGCGGCCGTGCTCGGTCGTGGCCGCATAGAGCGGCGCGATCGCATCGAGGCCGGCTTCAATCGCGCGTCTGAATCCGGCTGCGTCCGCCCCGCGGTTGATCGCGCGTTTCGTCATCACCAACGCTTCTGCATCGACCTGGGCGAGGCGCCGCGCATACTTCAAAGTCGCCTCAATCAACTCCGCTCGCGGCACGACGCGGTTGACCATGCCGAGCTCGAGGGCCTTCTTCGCGTCGATCGTGTCGCCGAAATAGAGGAGCTCGCGGGCCCGCTTGGGACCGATGATCCAGGGCAACACGAACGCCGGACCTGAGTTCGAGAAGCGGATCTCCGGCTCGCCGAACACCGCATCATCGGCCGCGATCGTCAAATCGCAGAACAGCGACAGCTCGCAACCCCCGCCCAGCACGTGGCCGTGCACCGAGGCGATCACGGGCTTCGACAGGTTCCAGGGCATCAGCTCGAGCTCGACGCACTCTTTCAGCGCAGCGTACCAGTTGAGCGACGCATCCTGCCAGCGTCCCGGGACCTCGAACCCGCCGCCGATGTCGTAGCCGACACAGAAGCTGCGGCCTGCCGCGCGGAGCACGATCACGCTCGTTGCGGGATCGGCATCGGCTTGCCGGAACGCCGCCATCAGCCCCTGCAGCAGCTCGCCGCTGATGGCGTTCAGCTTCTCCGGGCGGTTCAGCGTGACAATGCTGACGCGCCCGTCGGTCTCGCTCTTGACGATCGGCTCGGCCATCCCGGTCCTCCTCTAACGGTAGACCACGCCCGGCAACACGCACAGCATCTCGAACAGCAGATTGGCTGCGAGCAGCGCGGTGTTGCCCGAGGTGTCGTAGGGCGGCGAGACCTCGACCAGATCGCAGCCGACCAGATTGAGGCCACGGCAGCCGCGAATGAGCTCGAGTGCCTGGATGATGGTGAGGCCGCCCGGTTCTGGCGAGCCGTTGCCGGGGGCGGCACCAGGGTCGAGGGAGTCGATGTCGAAGGTCAGGTAGACCGGGCCCTTGCCCATCTGGGCATGGACTTCCTTGGCGAGCGGAGCCAGCGACTTGTGCCAGCACTCCTCGGCCTGCACCACGCGGAATCCTTGCCCCCGCGGCCAGTCGAAATCCTCGGCCGCATAGCCGGTGCCGCGCAACCCGATCTGGGCGACCCGCTTCTGGTCGAGCAGCCCCTCCTCGACCGCGCGGCGGAACGGCGTGCCATGGGCGATCTTCTCGCCGAACATGCTGTCGTTGATGTCGGCGTGGGCATCGATGTGGATCATGCCGACCGGCCCATGCTTGGCCGCCATCGCCCGCAGCACCGGTAGCGTCAGCGTATGGTCGCCGCCCATGGTCAAGGGAATGGCGCCTTCAGCGAGGATGCCCTTCATGTGGCGCTCGATGATGCGGACGCTGTCCTTCAGGTCATAGGGGTTGATTGGCACATCGCCCACATCGCCGACGGCGAGCACGTCGAAAGGCGCGGCGCGCGTGCCCATGTTGTAGGGGCGCAGGAAGGCCGACTCCTGCCGGATCTGGCGGGGTCCATAGCGGCAGCCCGACCGGTTCGACGTACCGATGTCGAGCGGCACGCCGAGGAAGCAGGCATCGAGCCCCGCCGCGCTCTCCTTCAGCGGCAGCCGCATCATCGTATAGGGACCGCCGAAACGCGGCATCTCGTTGCCGCCGAGTGGCTGGTTGAGCTTCCTGGTGGTCGGTTTCTTTGCCATTCCTGCCCTCATCGAAGAACACCACTGTAGGCTGGAGCTGAGGCCCGAAGGGCCGAAGCCCAGCGCCACACGTGCTGGGCTTCGCGAAGGGCTTAGCCCAGCCTACGTCAAAACCCCTGTGCCCGATGCACCTCGCGTCCGCCGAGCAATGTCAGCTGCACTTGCGTTGCAGCGATCTCGTGGGAAGCGACCGCGAAGATGTCGCGATCGAGCACGATCAGGTCGGCGTACTTGCCGACGCCGAGGGTCCCCGTGTTCTCGCTCCGCCAGGCGGACGCGGCCGCATAGGTCGTGTAGCCGCGCACGGCTTGCTCGATGGTGATGCGCTCCTCGGGTATGAAGACCGGATGCTCACGCCCCTTCCTCTCGGGCTGGCGCGTCACCGCCGTCTGCATGATCGGGAAGGGATTGAGCGTCGACACGCCCCAGTCGCTCGAGAGGGTATAGGGCGCGCCGGCATCGATCAGCGAGCGGAACGCGTACATCCAGCGGCCGCGCTGCTCCCCCATCATCGGCAATGCGACATCGGTGACCGACGGCTCCGAGCGTGCCCACAACGGCTGCGTGTTGGCGACGACGCCGAGTTGCCGGAAGCGCGGGATATCGGCCGGGTCGAGCGCTTGCACATGAGCGAGCTGATGCAGGCTCGGCCATTCGCCGTTCTCGTTGCGCGCCGCCTCCAGGCAGTCGAGCGAGACCTGCGCCGCCTTGTCGCCGATCACGTGCACGTGGATCTGGAAGCGGGCCGCATCGAAGGCGATGAACAACTCGCGCAAATGGTTCTCGCCGAACATCAGGGGCGCGTTGCCACCTTTTTCATCGGAATAGGGCTCGATCATCGCCGCCGTGCGGTTCTCGAACACGCCGTCGAGGAAGAATTTTGCGGAATGCATGTGAACCATCGGGCTGCGACTATCGCGACGCAGCGCTTTCAGCCGCTCGAGCGAGGCGCCGACCGCGTCCTCCGGCTTCACGAGGCCCGTAGCCGCGACGCGCACCGTCAACTCGCCGGCCTTGTCGAGCGCATTGTAGACGCGCATGTGCCGCTCCTCGACCAGCGCATCGAGCACGCC
>JANNSW010000429.1:0-4140 GCA_031403055.1 Hyphomicrobiaceae bacterium
TTGTCATGGACAAGGGCTCGATCAAGTTTGCTGATGCGGCCGTGCCCCTCGTGCAAGATTTGATTGGGGAGGACGTTACCCTCGACGCGGCCGCACGATGGCACGATTCGATCGCACGACTTGAATCACTCTCGAATTGGACCCCTGACAAACCAGAATTGCTTCGGGCTGACCTTCGTGACTATCAACTGGACGGCTACCGTTGGCTCGCAAAACTGAGTCGCTGGGGCGTCGGTGGAGTGCTCGCGGACGACATGGGCTTGGGAAAGACTGTCCAGGCAATCGCTGTGCTGCTTGATCGAAGCAGCGAAGGCCCAACGCTCGTCGTCGCCCCAACCAGCGTTGGTGATAACTGGGTTCGCGAAATCGAACGTTTTGCACCTAGTCTACGTGCCCTCTTGTATCGAGACTCAGATCGAGAACAGCTTGTCGAGAGTGCCGGACCCCGCGACCTCGTGATCGTTAGCTACCAATTGCTCCAGAGGGATGCCGAACGATTTGCGTCGCGACATTGGCACACGCTCGTGCTCGACGAAGCACAGTTCATTAAAAACTCGCAAACCAAAACCTCACAAGCGATTCGTCGCCTCGAGGCCGATTGGCGCATTGGTTTGTCGGGAACACCGCTCGAGAACCACTTGGGCGAACTTTGGAGTTTGTTTCGAACCCTCAGCCCAGGACTGCTTGGATCGTGGGAGAGGTTCCGTACTCGCTTTGCGGATCCAATCGAACTCGGCGAGGAAATGCGCCCGCTTCTCGATCATCGTCCGGCCGTTGAGCGCCGGCGCGCCGCCCGCGACCAGCCGTACCGGATTGCCGCAGGTGTGCCCGTCGACGGTGAAGAAGGTGTGTGTGGTCATGGTACCCGACCAATGGTTATCGCTTAATCGTTCGACGGCGAGGAGTCCGCCAACCTCTGCTAACCCAGCATCCGGCTCGTAGTCATGCCCCGCTCGAATGGAATCCACCAGCAAGCAATTGCTTCGCGCGGTCTAATCCTACTGAGTCACAGTGAGTCACCACGCCGCAGCTGTCCAGGGCGCGGTTCAGTTCATGGTCGAGATTCGACGATCGAGAGCTGGAGCGGGGCTGGATCAGGATGACAGCGGCGCTCGCGCCGATCGCTTTGCTGCGTATCTCGCCGATCTGGCGAGCGTGCTCGGGGACGCGCGCCGGCACGGGCCGCTGACGAGCTATTGCACGGGCCTGCTGATGCCGGCCGACCGCAAGAGCGTCGAGCCGATGGCGGCGATGACGGCGCCGGAGCGGACGGCCGCGCAACACCAGTCGATGCTGCATTTCGTCGGGCAAGGCGATTGGTCCGACGCCGCCGTGTTGAGTCAAGTTCGCGCACACGTCGTCCCGGCGATCCTGGCCCACGGCGCGATCACGTCATTGATCGTCGACGGTGAGCCGGATTGAGCGAATGGATGGGAACCATTCGCCCGGCGAACGGCTTTCCCAAGAAAGGCAAGCATTCGGTCGGCGTCGCGCGGCAATACTGCGGCCAGCTCGGCAAGCAGGACAATTGCCAGGTCGCGGTTTCGCTGTCGATCGCCCATGAGCAAGCGAGCTTGCCGGTGGCCTATCGCATGTATTTGCCGGAAGCCTGGGCCAACGATGCGGCGCGGCGCGAAAAGGCGGGCGTGCCGGCAGACGCGACATTCAAAACGAAACCGCAAATCGCGCTCGATCAGATCGAATGGGCGTGCGAGGCGGGATTGCCGCGCGGCGTCGTTCTCGCCGATGCCGGATACGGCGCGGATGCGAAATTCAGGCATGGGCTGCGCGCGCCCGGGCTGCGCTATGTCGTGGGCGTGACATCGACCGCGACGGTGTGGGCGCCCGGCACGTCGTCGTTGCCGCCGCCGGTCTATCGCGGGCGTGGCCGCCGCCCGGTCCGGCCCGTGCGCGACGATGCGCACAAGCCTGTCAGCGTTCAACAACTCGCACTCGGTCTGCCAAACAGCGCCTGGCGCCGGCTCACATGGCGCGAGGGAACGAACAAGCCGCTGTCCGGGCGCTTCGCCCGTGTCAGGGTGCGCCCGGCAAACGATCGACACGCGGCGACGGAGACGATTGCCGAGGAATGGCTGCCGATCGAATGGCCGGATGACGAAACGGCGCCGACGAAATTCTGGTTCTCGACGCTCGATAAATCCGTCACGTTCTCACACCTTGTGCGCACCACGAAACAGCGCTGGCGCATCGAGCGGGATTATCTCGAATTGAAACAGGAGATCGGCCTCGGTCATTTCGAGGGCCGAAGTTGGCGAGGCTTCCATCATCACGCCACGTTGTGTATCGCCGCTTATGGGTTCCTCCTCTGCGAGCGGGCCGCTTTTCCCCCCTTCGGCTCCGTGCAAGACCAGGCTCTTCGAGGCGCCTGTCGTTCCCGAAGATTACCGACCGCGCGGCGCTGCCGATCAGAACGGAGCGCCACGTCCCGGATTCGCTCGCGACATTGCGGCGTGAGCTCGCCGTCGGGCTTGCCGCGACCCTCGATCGGTGTCCATGCTGCATCAGATCTGCGGCAATGCCCCAACGATGGCGCAAGGCGGCGTGATGCAGTAGGAATAGGCACCGCGGCACTCAATCATACCTATCCCCTTGCCTCCGGAGATCGGACGCAAAGCGTTGTTCTCTCAGACATATCGGCGATGGATTCGGATCTCGGATCACCGGCGCAACCGATTGATAGCATTCGGTTTTTCTTTTGCGTGCCGGACCAAGAGGGATAGGTACGGTACTCAATTGTCCGAGATGATGAACTCGATCCGACGGTTGCGCGCGCGGTTCACTTCGGTGGTGTTGGCCGCAACCGGCGCGGTGTCGCCGAGGCCAACAGATGCCATCGCAACTGCCGGCACACCGGTCTTGGCGAGATAGCTGGCGACTGCTTTGGCCCGGGCATCGGAGAGTTTTTGGTTCTTGCCCGCCACGCCCGCCGCGTCCGTATGACCTTCGATCTTAACCCGCATCGACGGGCAGGCTTTCAGAGCTGCAGCCACGCGATCGAGTGTCGCGACGGAATCCGGCGTGATGGTCGCCGAAGAAATACGAAAGCGGATCGCCCCCGACGCCGCCGCTTCTGAAACCGCGTCCTGACACGCTTTCGCAATGGCTGTGCGGGTTGCGGCCGAAACACCGGCAAGGGCCGGAACCGACTGGGCGATCGCGACCTCACGACGCGTATCGGCGGCAGCTTGCTTGCGCTCGGTGTCGGCTTTCTCGGCCGCGATCCGTGCGCGCTCCTGGTCTACAGCTGCCGCGAGGCGCTTGGCTTCCGCACCTGCAGCTTCTGCTGCAGCAGAAGCCTCCGCCGCACGCTTGCGCTCCGCAGCCTCGGCACTCGCTTTGGCCGCTGCCGCTGCCATTGCCTCAGAAGCGGCTTTCGCCTCTGCCGCATCCTTTGCATCAGCTGCGGCCTTGGCAGCAGCAGCGGCATCTGCCGCGCTCTTGCGCTCGGCTGTCTCGGCATTCGCTCTGGCCTCCGCGGCCGTTCTGGCCTGCGCCAAGCGTGTATCGGCAGCGGCCTTCAGTTCGGCGGCGGCTTTGGCTTCGGCGATTGCCTTGGCCTCCGCGGCAACCCTCATTTCGGTCGCACGGCGCGCCGCTACGGCAGCCTTCTCCCTGGTAGCCAGATCGGCGGCATTCGCCGCACGACGCGCGTCGTCCGCTTCCTCCAGCGCCCTTGATTCCAGGATCGCTTTGAGCTCGGTGGCGCGGCGGGCGTCCGCGATGGCCTTTTCGCGTGCGGCCTCGTCCGTGGACTTGGCGGCAGGTGCCGCTCTGGCCGGCTGGTCCTTGGTCGCCACGGAAGAATCGGCGACCGGCTTTCCGGTTGGTTGAGCGGCCAGGGCTTCGGCGCTGGTTTTAGCCGTCCGCCCCGAGAAGACAGCATCGATGCGCTTGCCGATATTGGCGTTGAGCCACCACAGGCCCGCCAGGGTGGCTGCGATGCCGACGACAGCCCAGCGAAATTGCCGGCCTGGGCGCGACGGCTCGACCTGGCTGTGGGGCGACACGGTCGGCTCAGCGGTGAACCGGGTTGGCGCGCGGTCCGCCGGCAGATGGGATGTCAGATAAGCGGGGAGTGTCGCCTCGATCTCACGGCTCTGGCCCGCGAGCAGGCGCGTG
>JANNSW010000430.1:0-5176 GCA_031403055.1 Hyphomicrobiaceae bacterium
CACGCGCGCCGCCTCACGGCAGAAGGCGGGCAGATCGCGGGCGTGATGCAGCACGGCGCGGGCGAAGACGAGGTCGAAGGAGGCGTCGGGGAAGGGGAGTTCTTCGCCCCAGCGCGTCTCGACGGCAATCGCGAAGCGCGCTTCGGCCGCGAGCGCGCGGATGGCGCCGGCGCCGACGATAGCGCTCGGATCGGGCTCGACGGCCGTCACCTGCCAGCCGTCGCGCGCGAGTGCGTAGCTCGCGATGCCGCGTCCGGCGCCGAGCTCGAGGGCACGCGCTCCCGGGCGCGCGATGCCGATCAGGGCCCGCACTGCCGCCCATTCAGCCGAGCCGTGGTAGCGCCCGGCCGCCGCCGCCAGCGGGTCGTCATAATAGCAGGCTTCGACAAGTGCGCGTTGCGCCGGATCGCGCCGCAGCCGCTCGACGGCGGCTTCCCAGGTGATGGTTTTGCAGCTATTAGCTGTTGAGGGAGTGAGCGTCATTGTTCACTTCACGAGCCTCAGCGCCGCCAACCCACGAGATGCAGCAGCAAAATCCTCATCGTAGTTGGACCGAGAATTGATGTCGAAATAAGTTGCATCCTTCAACTCATCCTGGCGTGCATTTCGCCAACCGTCCGGCTCGTACTTGAAGAACCACCGCTGTTTGTGCGACGGCGCGAACGCATCGATCAGCTCTTGCAGCATGGATGCATCGAAGATTTGAAACCATCCGAGATTTAGGCGCTTCCCATACGGCATTGAGATAAGCAGAACGCCGCCTGGCCTTAGGACCCTGTGCAACTCCCTAACCGCTTCAACAAATCCGCCTTTTGCGATCTCGGTCTTTGCGATTTTTTCAGAATACAGTTTAACATTGTCGAGTCCAACATGTTCGATTGTGGAAATACAAGTAACAACATCAAAAAAGCCTGATTTAAAACTTAGATCCCGAATGTCTTCAAACGAATACGATATCCCTCGATCAATAAAACTATAGCGCTCGGGAGCGAGCGTTGTAATCCAGGCCCTTTTTTCAGAAAATCGCGGGTGCCTAACCGCGAATTCCTGATTGAGTGTCGATCCTGCATCCAATAACCGGCCAGGGCCAGCCGGAATCTGTGAAAATACCCAAGGATACTCGATGATCCTGTCATCAAGCCGAAATCCGTAACCTGCAGGCAATTTGCCGAGAACTGTCGTACCAGCCAAAGATTCTACGATTGCAGCGCTCTTATAAGCGCCGTAGCCGCGCGTCCAGGGTAGCATCCCTCCCCGCCGGAATGCTGCTATCTCTCGCGACTGTGCAAACCTATGCGCTCTGGCCGCTAGCCGGCGGCTTGCCGTGATCAACCTTCCCGGAACCCACAAATCGTCATCCCCTTTTGAATGGATTGCAATCGGTCGGGTCTTCCATCATGTCCTGCCTCAACCAACTGATGCTTATGGCTTGTGATTGCAGACATACCACTTACCTACCGAAAATCGATCCGCCCAACGGCTCTCGACTACGATCACCTCCGAAAAGTATCGCCTGAATTTTGGCAACCACCAGGCCGAACTGTTGTTGAAGTAGCTCTGGGTCGTCGTCATCCACCCTTCGTCTCGCCCCGTCCGGGATACCGGGATCATGTGGAACGAGCCTCGACGCGTCACGCGGGCTGCCTCCGCGAGCATCTGATCGATACCGTCCTCGGTGAAATGCTCGAGCGAGCCGATCGAATAGGAATGCTCGAAACGTTTGTCGGCGAAGGACATCTTGGTCGCGTCCTCCTGAAACAGCCGATCCGACGCCAGCCCCTTGTCGCGCGCCCGCGCCAACAGCAGGTCGGAGATATCGCAGCCATAGACGGACTTGCCCATGTCGCGCGAGAGTTGCAGCATGACCGTTCCGGTGCCGCAGGCGATGTCCAGGAAATCGCCAAGCAACGGCGCCGTCAAATACTGGATCTCGATCCAGGTCGTGTCGCGCCCCCACGTTTCGAGCGCGTTGGCCATCTTCTCGTCCCAGTAGATGTCGAGCTCCTGGGCGCCTGGCGCGTCGGCGAGCTTCTTTGGGACCGGTTTGCCCTTCAACGTCCTGCGGCCTGCGCTCGCCAACCTGCCGATCAACTCTCGCATGCGTCGTTCCCTAGTCACCACTGATCGGCCTCAAACCGATCGCCCGCCCAAATTTCAGTGCTCGAACCCGCAAACGAGCGAGCACCCAATTGTCCTTACTCGGGTGCCGCAAGGCTCCGAACACGCTACGCTGCTCAGAACACGGCGCAAACTCGAGCGGCCACCCCAACTTCCCCGTCAGCCGCCCCGTCACCGTCGCCCACGGTACCCGCCCATGCCCATGGGTGCGATTCTCGTCCTCGAAGCCGCGATGGGCTACGAGGCTCACGCGGGGATAGATCGTCAGGCCGCCATGCAAGAACACGGTGTAGTACCAGTAGATCGCCCAGCTATCGATCCCCGCAAGCCGCGCCCGCTCCAGCATCCTGGCGTAGGGAAAATTCCCATCCAGATCGAACCGTTTCCGCGTCGCGGGATCCCATCCATCAAACCCGCTCAGGTCCTCGCTGTAGTGCCGCCACGCCCGCGCCCAGGTCGCCCAGCCCCAAGAGGTCGTGAACGACAGGAACATCGCGTCCTCCTTCACGTCTGGGAGGGCCACGTCCCACATATGACCCGCCACCTGCATGACGCGGGGCTCATCGGCGTAGCGCTCCAGCGCCTCGTTCATAAATCGCAGGAAATCGGGCGAAAGGTCGAGGTCGTCCTCGACCACGATCACGGTGCCGAAGCGCTCGCACAGGTCTGTCACGCCCGTCTTGATCGAGCGGGCGAGGCCCAGATTGGTCTCGCGCTCGACCACTGTCAGCGACTTGAAGCCTGTCGTCGCTCTCGCCACCGCGCGTGCCGCCGCGACTTTCTCCGCATCCTCCGGCCGCTTCGGTCCGTCACAATAGATGAAGAGGTCGCTTTCACCCGCTTGCTCGTTGGCGGCAAGCTGCGTGAGCGTGCGCGCCAGCATGTCGGAGCGCTTGTAGGCGAACACCGCGATCGGGGCTCTCACGGCCTCGCGACCTCCCGGAAGACTGACATGAGGGCGCGGCCCCGCTCGATTCCGCGCACTCCGAGGTCGGCCGCCGCCCGCGCCTCGCTCGCGGGATCGGGGCCCGGCCGCAAGCCCGGCCAGTGGGCGGCAATCACCTCGGCCAGCGCCTCCGCATCACCTGCCTTGAAGAAGGTCGCGTCCGGCATCTGCTCCTGGTGCACCGGGATGTCGGAGAGGATCACCGGCCGCCCGAGCGAGCGGGCATCCTCGACGACCGTGCTCCAGCCCTCGAACAGCGAGGGCTGCAAGACGGCCGCCGCGCGGCGGAAGATCTCGATCTGCGTGGCGCGCGGCACCAGGCCGAGGAGATGCACCCGGCCGGCGATGCCCTCGCTCGCGATCAGGCGCTCGAGCTCGGCCCAATGCTCCGGCCGGCGCGGATCGGCCTGACGGCCGGTGCAGACAAGAGCGACGTCGAGGCCGCGCCGCATCAAGAGCCCGAGCGCACGGAAGGCGCTTCGATGGTCCTTATGGGCCCAGAACTGATTGGCGACGTAGAGGAACTTTTCCGGCAGCGCGCGAAGTTCTGGCGCGTTGGCATCGGCCTCGTCGGCGCGCAGAATCGAGCAGAACGACCAGACATGCGGCACGAGGCGACTGCCGGGATAGAGCCGGCGCAGATCGGCGGCGGCGGTCCGCGAGGAGAGCAGCACGTGCCCGTCGCTCGCCGTCAGCGCGCGCAGATGAGCGCGCCGCGAGGCGAGCGCTTGTTCGCTGAAGAGGTGCGGCAGGTGCTCCTGCTGGAAATCGGGCACCCAGTAGAGCCGGCGCCGGTCGCTGGCATCGCCCTCGGACGCCGGGAAGATCACTTGCAGATCGGGATGGGGCAGGCCGAGGCCGACGCCCGTCTCGCGCCGCAACCGGCGGAGCGCACGGTGGGCGACGCGCGTCTCGTCCATCCGCCGAACCTGGGCCGCGCCGCGCTCAACGAAAGGCGCGAGCAGCTTGTGCACGCTGCCATCACGGGTGAGGAGTGTGATCGCCGGCCGCTCGGCCGCAGGCAGCGCATCGAGCGTCATCAAGACGTTGGCCACATAGATGACGCCCGCCAGCCACGCGTCCGTGTGGTTGGCGACGAGCCCGACCGACAGGGGCGCAACGGCCGCGGTGCTCTCGCTGCGCATGCTGCCGTCCGGCATCCTCACACCTTGTCCGCGATGGTCTGCACGCGCCACTGGAAGAAGAAATAGCCCGAGACGAACAGCACCAGCATCACCGCGGCGGAACTCGCGACCGTGGAGAGCGGCGGCGCCGGCCAGCCGGGCAGCAGCGCCCAGCGCATCGCCTCGATGATCGCGACCATGGGGTTCAGGTCATAGAGCCAGAGCCAGTCCGCCGGGATCTTGGCGCGCGGATAGACGACGGGCGTCACGAACATCCAGGTCTGCGCGAGGAAGGGCGTCGCATGCTTGATGTCGCGCACGTCCACGTTGATCGCCGAGAGCCACATGGCGACCCCCAGCGCCGCGATCACGAGCACGACGAGCAGCGGCACGACCAGCACGATCCGCGGCTCCGGCACGATGCCGTACCAGACGTAGAAGCCGAGGAACACAAGGAAGGCCATGGCGAAATCGACGAGGCCGACGGTGAGCGGGGCCATGGGCAGGAAGATGCGCGGGCAATAGACCTTGGTGATCAGCGCCGATTGGTCGACGAGCGAGGTCGCGCTGCGCGTGAGGCCGCCCTGCAGCACCTGCCAGGCGAGCGTGCCGGAGAACACGAACAGCGGATAGGGGATGGCGTGGCCGGCTTCGAGCCCGGCGATTCTGCCGAGCAGCACGGAGAACACGATCATGGTGAGCACGGGCTGCAGGATCGCCCAGCCCGCGCCGAGCACCGTCTGCTTGTAGCGCGAGCGGAACTCGCGCCAGCAGAACAGCCACAGCAGCTGGCGATAGGCAAAGGTCTCGGCGAGCGGCTCGAGCGAGAAGTAGCCGCCCGAGCGCGCGCGGATGATCTTGACCGGCATGGCCGTGGCTGTGGCGGCGTTCACGGCCCATCCTCGAAGCTGTAGCCGAACATCTCGATGTCCTTGGCGCTCATCTCGGCGACCATGGCGCGCGTGCGGTCGTCATAGTGGCTGCGCCA
>JANNSW010000431.1:0-1766 GCA_031403055.1 Hyphomicrobiaceae bacterium
GACATGGTCGGCGGCGCCGGCTCGAAGCTGGTGAGGGGATGGGTTAGCGACCAATCGGCTTGCACGAGCCTCGCAAGCGCCGGTACACGGCCGTTCTTACGCTTCTTCTTGTTGGGCACGTTGATTGTGCCGGGAAGGCGCATGATGCGGTCGATGTTGTGGCAGCTGTCCGCACAACCGAATTTGCCTTCGAGGCCAAGATTCCAGAGTTTGGCCTTCTCCGCCGCCTCGACGCTGCCGTCGAGCACCAATGGCGTCTCTAGCTTCCAGAACGCTTGATAACCGCCACCCGAGAAAACAATCGCGGTCGGCTTCGGGACGCCAGCCGGTAACTTATCGGTCAGCAGCCCAAGGATGCGGACTTGCTCCTCTTTGAGGTAGGTCTCTGGATCGATATTCACCTCCTCGCTCCAACGCAGCGGATCGATGTCGACGTGCAGGTATGCCAGCGCGGCGACATCTGTCGCCTTGGCCTTCTTGCTCATCGGCTCCCGTACGGGGTTGGTCGAGAAGTAGAGGTTGCAGAGGCCGTTGCGAGCCGCGATCCATTCCGTCGCCCTGCTGGCACTTTCGGCGTCGAACGTCGCCGTCTGCGTCTTCCCAGTTTCCGGATCGATTGCGGTCAGGCACCAGAGGCCACGCGGGTGCATAGCCTGGAGAAACACGACTGCCGCCACCGCGTCATCGCGAAGCGCATCTTTGCCGGCATCGACAAGCGTGACGGCACCAGCTTCAGGCAACTTGTTTTCAATTGCATTGCTCATTGCTGGCGCCCTCCGACTGCCCGGATGGCCCGCTGGCGGCGGGCTTCGGCACCAGCATCGGTCTCGCGCATTGCGATACGCGACGCGATCCACGCGTTGACTTCGCTCTCTACAAAAGCAACACGGCCGCCAAGTCCAACGGAGACGGACCTCGGGAACTCGCCGACATTGATCAGCCGGTAGAGCTGCGTCTTCGAAATCGAGATGCGAGCCAGAACTTCGTTCATCGGCACAAGCTTGTACGCGAGATAGGATTCGCGTGTGACGTCACACGTCGAGGTCTTCAAGGGATGTGTGACATCACACGCTTTGGGTTTTTGAATGCTCATCGGCACTACTCACTGACAGTGGGTGGGCCGACATTTGTGGCTTTTTTGAAATTGAGCTCACGGTGCGGCAACACCCAGTTTCTGGGTTTACCGTCGTCCGCGAAGTCAGCCGGTTCTCCGGCCCGCCTGCAGCTCCCCGCTTTCGCGGTTCTTCGCCGAGCTGTCTTACGGTCTCTGACGCATTCTCACTCCAGCGATGGTGTGAAATGCGTCGGCAGTTTCAACAATACATCAAGTGCCCCGAGCCGCGTAGCCCCCTGCCCCTCCGTGGTGCTCAAATAAGCGCCGTTTGGTTAACTGTCTTGCCCCGCAACCACTCCAATCACGTGCTTCGCGTATGCCTCCAGCGCTAAGCGCTTTTCGTCCGCGTAGTCGTGTTTGTTGTATGTCCGCTGTAGGCCAACCTTGGCATGGCCCAGAACTGCGTCGCGGACGTCCTGATTGAACCCGAGATTGGCAAGACGGCTCTCGCAGGTCACCCGGAAATCGTGGATGCGGTAATTGGCGATCGTCGCGGTGGGAGCGTTAAGCGCGGCTCGCAACTCGTCGGTGGCCAGCACGTCCAGTTGGGTCTTAGCCTTGGAAAAACCGGAGATCGGCACTTCGCCCGCTTGCGTGCTGAAAATATAAGGGTCCTTGCCGTTCCACTTCGGCATCGCCTCATAAATTGACC
>JANNSW010000432.1:0-1633 GCA_031403055.1 Hyphomicrobiaceae bacterium
GACGTCGTGGCCGCTCACGACCGCGTTTCCGCCGCCCGCTTCGATCTCGGCGACGACCTGTTGCGCGGGCGTTGCATCCTTGCCATGGCCCTGCAAATCGCCGCCGAGGTCGTTCACCACGACACTCGCGCCGTGGGCAGCGAGGCAGAGCGCATGCGCCCTTCCCAGGCCGCGACCGGCCCCGGTTACGATAGCGACGCGGCCCCTGAGAGATTCTGCTGCCATAGCTCTCTGCCCACCCGATCCGCGATTGTCGCGCCCAATCGACGAAAGCCATAGTTTCGTTTGGCGCAAACTTTCCATTATGTTGTACAATATCGACCAGCGCCGTCAAGGCACGCCGATCGAGTGACATGCTCGAGCTTCGCGTGCCGCAGGGAGCGACAGGCCATGAGCGTGGGTTCACAGGGTTTTCTGATCCGCCCATGCACAGCGGGAGACGAGCAGCGCTTCCTGGAGATGTTCAGGGATCTGGTCGCGTCCGGGCCGGAGCCCTGCGCATCCGAGGCGCCGGCCCATGTCTGGAGCTGCGTGATGTCACCCGAGGGAGCGATGCGAATGCTGATCGCCGAGAGCGCTGACGGCAGGCCCGTTGGCTTTGCACTCTGGGTGATGTTTCCCTACTCCTGGTCGGCGCGGCCCGTCGCCTATCTGCTCGACGTCCTGGTGGAGCAGGACATGCGCCGCCGGGGCATCGGCACCGCGCTCATCGAAGCCGTCGGTGCGATCGGCAAGCGCGAGGGCTGGATGAAGCTGTTCTGGATGACGCAGGCCGACAATCTCGAGGCGCAAGCCGTCTACGACCGGATCGCGGAACGCTCGCCCCTCGTGCGCTACGACATGTTCCTCAATCCGCATTGACGAAGGCTCGCATCAGGGCTCCTCGATGCCTTGGCGAGCGGCCCAGTCGACCGGATGCAGCGCATAGAAATAGGCGCAGCGACCGGTCGTGGCGTCGTATTCGAGCGCGGTGCCGCGAGGTAGCCAGATGATGTCGCCGGGCCCGCAGGCGAAGCGCTCGCCACCGGTTACGATCGTCATCTCACCTTCGTGGATGAACAGCACCTCGTCATAGGTGACCGTCCAATGGATCGAGACGTTCTCCAGCACCTCGATGCCGGCACCCAGCTCCTTGCTGATGGCCGCATTGACGACCCGTGCGATGCGGGTATCGCCAGTCGCGGTTCTCGCCGAGGTCCAAGGCAGATCGTCGTAACCGAACCGGAGCGCTTTCTGCATCTGGGCCTCACTCGTCATTGGGGTGTCGTCACGACGCCGCCGGGCGCCATGCCGGCGAGCCAGCGCCCGATCAATCCGACGTCCCGCCCGCGATATCCGAGGGCATCCCTCCGGCGGATCGCGTGGCGCACGGCGTGGGCGCCGAGATACTTGATCGGTTCGGGCGGCAGCCAGCACTCGGGCGGGCGCACGAGACCGCACTGCGACCACTCGTCCTTCGTGTCGAGCACGAGGGAAGCGAGGATCCGCCCCGCGAGGGGAGCGGTCGAAATACCATTGCCGGAAAAGCCGTAGCCGTAGAGGACACCGCTCCGGCCTGGAAAGTGGCCGAACAGCGGGAGACCGGAGCGCGTGCGATCGATCGGCCCGTACCAGCTGTCGGCGAAAGGCACGC
>JANNSW010000433.1:0-1609 GCA_031403055.1 Hyphomicrobiaceae bacterium
CCTCGTCCAGCAGGCGCTCCGGCTTCCGACCTTCGAGACCGGCGGGGTCAACTACCTGAGACGCCTCACCCTCGTCGTCGCGGATGGCCGCATCGTGGGGCTCTACTATCCGGTTTCCAACCCGGCCGGGCATGCCGCCGAGGTGCTCGCCCACCTCGCTTGAGCCCCGATCCGAGCAGGAAATCCGGTCTTGCCGGACGAGGTCGGCGTGCTTCGCCGCGCTGGCGAGCCGTCCCGCAGCAGTTGCCCGCCATCCTCGATCCGGCGGCAGGTGGTCTGTGCTGACTTGGAATGGCGCTGCGCTGGTCGATCGCAGAGCTCAATGCAGCCTCGCGCGGTCATCCTGGTCCGGACAGCGGATTGGGTCCATTAACCAAGCAAGTAGTGCGCTCCAACCTGCGGCTCTTGCGCGCTTGCTCAACGGGCGGCATGCGGACATTATTGATTAATGGGAGTTGTAAAGGTGTGATGGATAAACCAATTTTCATGGAACGCTGGTGGCTCGATGCTGTCGCTGGCTCCGAGTGGAATGCGGTCACGGTGGAGCGTGGCGGGCGCCTGGAAGGCTGGCTGCCGTTTGCGCGCTCCAAAGCCATGGGCATGACCAAATGCGGCCTGCCACCGCTGAGCCGTCTGTTGTTTCCAGTTGTGGCGGTCGCGGCCAAGAAGCGTGAGAGTGCCGACCGGGCCCGCTTTCAGATCGAGCACGAGCTGATCGGCGCGCTGCCGAAAGCCCAGTTCTATCAGTTCGTGCTGCCACCTGACGACACCAACACCTTGGCTTGGCAAGCCCACGGCTTCACCGCGCGCGTGCAGCATACCTTCGTGATCGATCCCGGGCTCGACGAGAAAACCCTGTGGGGCGCCATGCGTGACAAGACACGCAATCTCGTCCGGCGCGCGCAGGAAAGTCTGAAGGTCGAGACCATCGATGCCGCCCGGTTCCTCGCCTCCTACATATCGGCCTATGACGAGACGCTCGATATCGAGCACCGCGAGCGTGTCCGCCGGTTGAGCGAAGCCGCCATCGGGCATGGCCAAGGCCGGGCGATTTCGGCAATCGATGCCGCGGGTCGCGAGCACGCGGCCGTGCTGTTCATCTGGGATGCCAAGGACTGCTATTTCTATCTGGCGACCCGCGATGCCGGGCAACCCGATCCCGGCGCCATGAGCCTGCTCGTCTGGCACGGAATTCTGGATGCGGCCGCGCGCGGGCTCCGGTTCGATTTCGACGGCGTGACGTCCCGCAATCGGCTGCGGTTCATGCAGCCGTTCGGGGGGCGCATTGCCAGCCGGGTCACGCTCGAGCGCTCGAGCCTGCTGTTTGGAACACGGCTGATGCTGCGCCAGTTGCGGCATCGGGTTGCGGCCGGCGCCCCGGTGGAGCGCTTCAACTGAGGCCAGCCCCGCCGGTCACTCGAGCCGCACGAGCTGGAAGTTCGAGTAGCACTCCGGGCTCGGCAGGTTCGTCTTGCCTGCCATGGCATCGGCGAGCGCTTCGCCGAGCACCACATCGAGCGCCTGCTTGCGCACCCCGATCATCATGAATGGGCGTTGCCAACTGGTGTCGCCACGGCTTACCTGCGCGGCGCAGCTGGTGCGGAACTGT
>JANNSW010000434.1:0-6424 GCA_031403055.1 Hyphomicrobiaceae bacterium
TTGCGCGGGATGATGCCGGGCGCCTTGACGTCGACACGCTGGCGCTTGTCGGACTTGATCGGACCCTTGCCGTCGATCGGGTTGCCGAGCGCGTCCACCACGCGGCCGAGCAGGCCCTTGCCGACGGGCGTGTCGACGATCGACTTGGTGCGCTTGACGGTCTGGCCTTCCTTGATGCTGCGGTCGTCGCCGAAGATCACGATGCCGACATTGTCGACCTCGAGGTTCAAGGCCATGCCCTTGGTGCCGTCCTGGAACTCGACCAGCTCGCCGGCCTGGACGTTATCGAGGCCGTGGACACGCGCGATGCCGTCGCCCACCGACAGCACCTGGCCGATCTCGGAGACTTCCGCCTCGCGGCCGAAATTCTTGATCTGCTCCTTCAGGATCGAGGAGATCTCAGCAGCGCGGATATCCATCAGCGAACCTCTTTCATGGCGAATTTGAGATTGTTGAGCTTCGTGCGGAGTGAGGAATCGATCATCCGGCTGCCGACCTTGACGACGAGGCCGCCAAGCAGCGCCGGGTCGACCGTGGTCCGCAGCTTCACGTCCTGGCCAACGGAGGCTTTCAAGGTTTCGGTCAGCAGCGCCACCTGCTCGGCATTGAGCGGCATGGCGGACGCCACCTCTGCATCGACCTGGCGGCGATGGCGGGCGACGAGCGCACGCAAGCCCGTGATGATACCGGGGGTGACGAACAGGCGGCGGTTGCGGGCGACGAGGCTCAGGAAGCTGGCGGTGAGCGGGTGAGCACCCATGGCGCTGACGATCGCGGCGAGAGCGCGCTCCTGGGTTTGCGCGGAGAGCACCGGGCTCAGCACCAGCCGCTTCAGATCGGTGCTCTCGCCGAGCATCCGCTCGAACGCGGTCAGGTCATCCGCCACCTTGTCGAGGGCGCCCGCTTCGAGCGCCAGGTCGAAGAGGGCCGTCGCGTATCTGCCGGCTACCCCCGCCACAATCGGATTTTCGCTTGCCACGTCGAAATGGTCTCGCCTGCTCGCCGACGTCGCCGGTCGCTCCGGCCACACGTCCGATGGATGGACATCAAATCATGGGTGAGCGGAGACGGCCGAAGCCCTCGATGCCCCCGCAAAGACAGGTCCGCATAGCATGCCGTGTTTGCAGGGCGCAACAGGTCGCCCCGACGCCCGATGCCGCAGCTCAGCCGCGTCGCCACAGGTTGGCTCCCAGGCTGCTATTGAGCCGATCGCAAAGCGGAGTACCGGCATCGAGAGTGCCGGCAGCTCCGAAACGCCGACCTTGATGAGGGCATAGCTCGCACCCCAGATGGCGGCAAGGCCAAAGAGCAGCACGTAGGAGAAGGGGTCGGCCGGGGTCCGTGCGGCCTGCGGCGGGGACGTGGAGGGCCGGGACATCGACTGCCGCTAGCACCCGGGCCGAGGCTCGGCAATGTGTGGAGACGAAGGGCACCCATCCATTTGAGGAGGCGAGACGTTGACATATGTATGTCAAGTCTAATATCTTCTTCCGCATGGACACCACGGAAAGAACGACGATCCGGCTTCCAAGTGAGCTGTTGCGGCAGGCGAGAGCCAGGGCTGTCAGGGAAGGGCGGACCCTCACATCACTGATCGAGGAGGGGGTGCGATCCATGCTGCTGCCGCAACCAAGGAGCCCGGCAAAGGTACGCGAAGCGCTGCCCATCTCGACGCACAGGGGCGGGCTGCAACCCAGCATCGATCTGTCCGATATGTCGAGCCTCTACGAGCTCGAGGACCTGGAGCGCTCGTGAATCTGCCGGATGTGAACGTGCTGATTTGCGCCTTCCGGCCGGATGCCGGGCCCTATCACGAGCTTAGCCGCACATGGCTCGAAGGCGAGATCAGCAGCAAGACCAGGTTCGCAGTGTCGCGGCTGATCCTCAGCGCAGTCGTTCGCATTCTTACAAACCGCAAGGTCTACAAGCCGCCGGAGACGCTGGACGCGGTCTTCACCTACTGCAATCACCTGCAGTCGCGGACCAATGCCGTGCTGGTCGAGCCCGGGCCCGGTCATTGGAGCATATTCGAGAACCTCTGCCGGAAGCACTCGCTGACCGGGCCCGATGTGCCCGACGCATGGCATGCGGCACTGGCAATTGAGCACGGCTGCCAATGGGTGACGCTCGACAAGGGCTTCAGCCGCTTCGCGGGCCTCAAATGGCGCTTGTTGAAGTAGGCGCTCCGGCCCCCCTTTACAGCAGAAAATCCCCCTTCGTCAGCGTCACGATATCGATGGGCTAGTGTTCTGACTCATTCATTTGGTACCCCAAATGAACGGCCAGCCCACTAGCTACCTCCTTGTTTGTGTTCCGTCTTTCCATTCATTGATCCAGCTTCGCCGGAATCGAATGAATGGGCCGGAACACTAGCTGCGGAAGTCGGCGGTTCCCTCGCCACTCACGTCGCCGATGACGAAGGTGCGGTCATCGGCCTTGCAGGCAAGGTCGAGATGCTCGACCGCGAGCTCGCCGGCGCGGCAGGTGAGCGCGTGGCCGCCGATGAAGTGGAACGCCTGATCGCCGGCGCCGAAGCGGCTCGCATCGATGGGCCTGAGGTCGATGTGGTCGCGGCCATGGGTGAAAGCGCCGATGACGTCGTGCGCATCTGCGTTCCGGCCGATATCGTCTACCTTAGAGAACTGGAACGTGTCGGCGCCCGATCCGCCCCAGACCGTGTCATCACCGCCCAGCGCCGCGATCGTGTCCTTGGCGACGCGCCCGACGATCCAGTCGTCGCCGGTCGCTCCGGCCGCACGTCCGATGGAAGGACATCAAATCATGGGTGAGCGGAGACGGCCGAAGCCCTCGATGCCCCCGCAAAGACAGGTCCGCATAGCATGCCGTGTTTGCAGGGCGCAACAGGTCGCCCCGGCGCCCGATGCCGCAGCTCAGCCGCGTCGCCACAGGTTGGCTCCCAGACCACTGCGCACGAGCGCCACGCCCGCCAGAATCAGCACGAGCGCGATCAGCGCATTCGCAGGGAGCCGCTCGCCGAGTGTAGCCGAGCTCCAGACGACGCCGCTGACCGGCACCAGGAAATTGATCATCGAGAAGAAGGACGCGCCCTGGCGGCGGACGATCTCGAACAGCGTGAGCGTGCCGAGAGCGGTCTGGATGCCGCCGAGGGTGACGATGGCCAGGATCGAGGTGGTCGAGGGCGTGATCGCGGCCACGTCGTCGAGGATGAAGGCGGCCGGCACCATGATCAGCGCCGAGACCACCATCACGGTCGCGACCACCGCCAGCTGCGAGGCCCCCACCAGTTGCTTCGTCATGATCGCGTTGTAGCCGTAGCAGGCCGCCGCCGCGGCGATCGCGAGCTGGCGGACGGTCTCGCTGCCGAGCGTGGAAAGCTTGTCCGGCCCGATCAGCACCAGCAGCCCGGCGAAGCCGAGCGCCAGGCCGGCGAGCTTGCCGCCGTTCAGCTTCTCGTCGCGGGTCAGCACATGGGCGAACAGCACCGTCATCAGCGGCATCACCGCCATCAGGATCGCCGCAACGCCGCTGTCGACCCGCTCCTGGCCCCAGGCGATCAGCACGTAGGGCACCACGTTGCCGGTCGCGACCACGATCAGGATCAGCCGCCACAGCCGCGGGTTGCGCGGCAGCCGCTCGCCCGCCGCGACCGCGATCGCGGTCAGCACCAGGGACGCGACGACGAGCCGCAGGGCGGTCATGCTGACAGCAGGAACCGTCGCCACGCCGAGCTTGATCAGCGGAAAGCTCGCGCCCCAGGCCGCGGCGAGGCCGAGCAGGAGGACGTAGTCGATCGCCCCGGCGGGCCGGGCGGGGGAAGGCCTGGCGAGTGGCTGGCTCATGCGCGGCGCTAGCACGCCGTGGATCGTCGAGCAACGCGGTGCCATGGCATTTGCGAATCGCGCGGCGCTGGAATAACGTTGTGAACGGATCGGGGAGAACACCATGGCTGTATCGCATTGGACCGCATGCGCCTTGGGAATCGCCCTCGCAGGCTGTGCATCGTCGTCGAGCGACATCACGGCTTCCTATGTTTCACCGCTGCAGTACCAAGCTTACAGCTGCGAGCAGATCGCGGCGGAAGCTGGCAGAATTTCGGCCCGAGTTTCGCAGCTTGCTGGCGTACAGGATAACAAGGCTACGAATGATGCCGTGGCTACTGGTGTAGCGATCGTGTTGTTCTGGCCCGCGGCGTTCATGGTCAATGGCGATGGCCAGACTGCTGCCGAGTTGGCACGCCTCAAGGGTGAGTTCGAAGCTGTAGAAAAGGCCTCGATCGAGAAGGGCTGCGGTTTGACGTTCAGGCAGCAACCCACGGGGACTTGACGCTCTAAGTGTGACCTGGCTCCATCGCAGGCGGGCGTCGATGCGGCGAGCAGGCCGAGCGCGGGCTGCGTGCCACCGGCCTGAGACGCCCCGGTGCGGCTTTGTCTCGAGCGCGGATTTACATTCCCCCAGTTGCATGCAACAGATGCCGTCGGTCGATCCGTAGCCGTCGAGTGCCGCGTGACGATCGTCCCGATTGGGACAGTGCGAGTACTGGGGCGTTGCGTTTTCCCATGTTTCATCCCGATGCATCTGCACGGGGCCGCTGGCGCTGCGCCGAGCGGACCTCCAAGACGCCGCTTCCTGGCGAGAGCGGGCACGCGTCCGCCATCCTGGCCGAGTTTCTCCGCAATCATCCAGCCTTGACCGGTACCAAACGAGGCTGGCCGGCGTCGCACGCACGAAGCGTGATGCGCCCATTCATGATGAGCAACAACGATAATCCGTGTTCCAGGGAGTAATCCTCATGACGACCCCGACACCTCTTGGCGGCGAGATCCTTGTCAACACGGCGACGGTAGGGGGCACCCAGTTCGGGCCCGTGATCGCGGCGTTGCCCGGTGGCGGTTACGTCGTCGTGTTCAACGATCCTACGACCAATAGGCTCCTGTTGCAGCGGTTCGACAACGGCGGCAGCCCGGTCGGGAGCGAAGTGACCGTCACCACGGTAATCCCGCCCACCAACCCCGCCCATAGCGCCAGCATCCAGAGCTTTACGGTTGCCGCCGACACGGCCGGCAACCTCATCGTCGCCTGGACTTTCGCCCTATCTGATGGCTCGACAGATCGCGACGTGAGGGCACGCACATTCGACTCGAACGGCGTCGGGGGATCAGAATTGATACTCGGTAACGACGGCAATGACGAATTGCCGTCTGTTGCGTACATGAGCGACGGCAAGTTCGTTCTCGCCTGGGGCGATCGGTACGTTCAGGGCACAGCTTACGCTCAGATTCACAACGCCGACGGCACCACAGCCTCCTCTCCAATCGTTGTCGATACCGGAGATACGAGCGTAAATCCGGCACTGGACACCTTCGACAACAACAACTTCGTACTCGTTTACGAGGACGTGGCCACCACGATCGGTGTCGTCTACAATTCAAGCGGGAGCTTCGTCGTTCCGGCATTCGCGATTGCCAATTCGGCCAGCAACGTCAATGTGAAAGTCCTCGAGAGTCAAAAGTTTATCGTCACATGGAATGAAATCGGCGCCAATAGCCAAGACATCCACTATCGTATTTACAACCAGGACGGCAGCACGTTTCTCGGCGATACCATTGCCAACTCCACGCTCGCCAACGACCAGACCAACTCCACCATCATAGCTCTGTCGGACGGCGGCTTCGTGCTCGCCTGGAACTCCGCCGCGCAGGACAGTGACGTCCTCGGCGTCTACGGGCAGCGCTTCGATGCGACCGGGGTTAAGGTCGGGAGCGAGTTCCTCGTCAACCAGACGACTAGCGGAAATCAGTCCGGCCAGATCCCGACCGGCCAGTTCGGCGCAGAGCTCTCGAACGGCGACATCGTTTTCGGTTGGGGCGGTAACGGCACCGGCGACGGCGAGGGCGCGTTCACGCGCGTGTTCGACGTGCCGGGCAACGGCTCAGATCCCAACGACGCGCCGGTCAACACGCTGCCCGCGACATTCACGACCGACGAGGACTCGGCTGTCACACTCTCGGGCCTCAGCGTCGCCGATCCGGACGCCGGCACAGGCACCATCACGGTCACGCTCTCAGTGCCCGCGGGCACGCTCACCGCGACGGCGGGTGGTGGCGTGGCGGTCGGTGGCGGGGGCACGGCGTCGCTCACGCTCACAGGCACGCTCGCCAACATCAACACCTTCCTGTCGGGCTCCGCACCGAGCTTCACGCCGGCAGCGAACGCCAACGGCTCCGTCACGCTGACGATGACCACCGACGACGGCGGCAACACGGGCTCGGGCGGCGCGCTGACCGACACCGACACGCGGACTATCACTGTCAATGCCGTCAACGACGCCCCGACCGGCGCGCCGACGGCGACACTTGCCGCCGGGACCGAGGACACGGCCTACACGGTCAACGCGACCGACCTGCTCGCCGGCTTCACGGACACCGAGAACAATACCCTGTCC
>JANNSW010000435.1:0-9425 GCA_031403055.1 Hyphomicrobiaceae bacterium
GGGGGGGATTGATCTTGTGCTGGGGGGTGTTGGGGGGGGGCTTGGCGGCTTGGGGTGCTTTTGAACCTTTCAGTTAATATCTGCTAAAATTTTTGTGGGGGCCCCCGTCCGGCCCCCCGACCAACTACGAATTGTTGCCTGCGACAGTGGGCGACCCGCCGGTCGCCCCTACCGAGCATCGCCATCCTGTCTTGGCTTTTGCCCCTCAAGCGACCTGTGTCGTCGACGCGTGCTTCACGCCCTTCTGGTCGAGGAGGTCCTTCAGCTCGCCCGACTGGAACATCTCGGTGGTGATGTCGCAGCCGCCGACGAACTCGCCCTTGACATAGACCTGCGGGATGGTCGGCCAATTCGAGAACTGCTTGACGCCATCGCGGATCGCCACGTCGGCAAGCACGTCGACATCCTTGTACTCGACGCCCAGATGATCGAGGATCTGCACGACGCGGCTGGAGAAGCCGCAGCGCGGCGTGTCGCGCGTGCCCTTCATGAACAACACCACGTCGTTGGTGGAAACCTGCTTGCGGATCCAGTCGGTCACTGCCTGATCGCTCATGTCGTTCATCCTGGCTAGCTGTAAGAACAATTGAATTGGGGAGCTCCGCCGCGAGCTGGTCTCGCTCAGATCTTGGGTGCCGATGTCTGCAGCGCGAGTGCATGCAGCGCGCCGCCCATCTCCCCGCGAAGCGCATCATAGACCATCTGGTGCTGCTGCACGCGGGACTTGCCGACGAAAGCAGGTGACACGACCACGGCCTGATAGTGATCGCCATCGCCCGCCAGATCGTTGATGGTGATCTGGGCGTCGGGAAGCTTTTCTCGGATCAGCCGCTCGATATCGTCGGCACTCATGGGCATGAACGATGCGCTCCTCGTGGCAGATGCATGTAATGTATGCTGCCATCGAGCCGATCGCAATGGCCGATCGAACCTCCAGACCGAGCCCCGGCTGACCTCTTTGTCCCGCGACGAGACATCGCGCATGGACTTCTTAACCCGTTCAGGTCACAGTGCACTCAATCATACATTTGACGAAAACGCCCACTAGGGCCAGTTTGGCCGTTCGAAGCTCGGGGACTTGGGTGCGATGCGTTGTTGGTGGGGCCGCTTGATGCCGATCATGGAAGTCGTCGACGCTCTCGCTCCCAGAATGCGGGCCACTGTGCTCGCCATCGCCTGTGTGCTGGCTGCGAGCACGGCGGTCGCCGAGGAGAAGGTAAAGCCAGCTGCCGCGCCCTCGTCCGGCTTCCCCTCCAAGGTGACGGCCGCCTACGACATTGCCTGGAATGGGCTTTCGCTCGGCCAGTTCTCGTTCACCTCGACCATCAAGAGCGGCAAATACAGCCTGATCGGCGACGCCAGCCTCTCGGCGGTCGTGTTCGCGTGGCGCGGCATCACCAGAAGCAGCGGGACGGTCGCGGCTGGCGTACCCAAGCCCGACGCCTATGCGTTCACCTACGAGGGCACCAAGTCGGGACGCCTCGACATGCGCTTCGAGGGCGACGAGATCACGTTCGTGAAGGCCAATCCCCCGATCGGCACCTCGCCGGGTCGCGTACCTGTCACCCGCAGCCATCTGCAGAATGTCCTCGACCCACTGACCGCCGTGATGGCGGTCTCGAGTGTAGGCGGCGGCAAGGTCGACGGCACCAATCCCTGCAAGCGTCGCATTCCCATTTTCGACGGCAAGCAGCGCTTCGACCTCGTCTTCTCCAATTTGCGCAAGGAGCGGCTCGAAGGCGCCAACGCGACCACCGCTATCGTCTGCCGGATCAAGTATGTGCCGATCGCCGGCCACAAAATGAACGAGGAGACCAAGTTCATGGCCGCGACCAACGGCATCGAGATCTGGATGTTGCCGGTCGCCCGCGCCAACCTGTTCGTGCCCTACATCGTCGTGCTGCCGACCATGTGGGGCAACGCGCAAATGACCTCGACCTCGATCCAGATGGACGTGCCCGGCCGTGGTCGCATCGCCCTCGTCAACTGATCGTTCGGGCTCGGGTCGATGCGCCGCGTCGGCGATTTCCGGGCCTGGCTCTGGGAAATCGCTTATCCCCTGCCTCAGCTTCGGCGATGACAGGGTCATCGCAACCGGCTAGATACGCCCCAAGGAGCCGCGGTCGCGATCACCGCGTGTGAGGCTTGCGGCAGCAGCCAGGCCTGCTGTGGGCTCCCACTGAGTGCCTGCCCAGGTTCCTTTAGTTTGCGCAGAGACCGATCCCAGAACCAGCTAGGCCACTCTTGGGAACTCTGCTTAGCTTAGTGAAGGCTCAGCCCGGCCGGCCCCGATGCCAAGGACGCTTCAGCATGCCCATCACCTCTTCCGAGCCAAACCACGCGGTCGCGCCGCGCGCCCGCAACGTGACGGCCGTGCTCGGCCCGACCAACACCGGCAAGACCCACCTCGCCATCGAGCGCATGCTCGCCCACAAGTCCGGCATGATCGGCTTGCCGCTGCGCCTGCTCGCTCGCGAGGTCTATGACCGGATCGCGGCCCGGATCGGGGCCGACAAGGTTGCGCTGGTGACCGGCGAGGAGAAGATCAAGCCCGAGCACGCCCGCTACTGGGTCTCGACGGTCGAGGCGATGCCGCGCGACATCGAGGTCGATTTCCTGGCGGTCGACGAGATCCAGCTCGCCGCCGACCCGGAGCGGGGCCACGTCTTCACCGATCGCCTGTTCCATGCGCGCGGCACGCACGAGACACTGCTGCTCGGTGCGGCAACCATGCGCGACGCCATCAGGGATCTGCTGCCCGGCGCCAACTTCGTTTCCCGCCCCCGCCTCTCCAAGCTCAGCTATGCGGGCCAGAAGAAAATCTCGCGACTGCCGAGGCGCTCCGCCATCGTCGCGTTCTCGGTTGCCGAAGTCTACGAGATTGCCGAGCTGCTGCGCAGGCAGCGCGGCGGCGCGGCCGTCGTGCTGGGGGCGCTGTCGCCGCGCACCCGCAACGCCCAGGTCGCCCTCTACCAGTCGGGCGCTGTCGACTATCTGGTTGCGACCGACGCGATCGGCATGGGCCTCAATCTCGATCTCGACCATGTCGCCTTCGCCCAGAGCCGCAAGTTCGACGGCCACCACCATCGCGCGCTGACACCGGGCGAGATCGGCCAGATCGCCGGCCGCGCCGGGCGCCATCTGCGCGACGGCACGTTCGGCGTGACCGGTGAGGTCGAGCCGTTCGATCCCGAGCTGGTCGAGCGATTGGAGAAGCACGAGTTCGAGCCTGCCAAGGTCCTGCAGTGGCGCAATGCGAGCCTCGACTTCTCCTCGATCGATACGCTGAAGGAGAGTCTGCGGACCGTGCCTGCCCACCAGCGGCTGACCCGCGCCCGCAGTGCCGAGGATGTCGACGCGCTCGAGCATGCAAGCCGCGACGAGACCGTTCTAGGTGCTGCCCGATCGCGCCGTGCCGTCGAGCGGCTTTGGGAGGTCTGTCAGGTCCCCGACTATCGCAAGCTGTCGAGCTCGAGCCATGCCGAGCTGGTGGTGACACTGTTCAATTTCATCGCCAGCGACAATGGCCGGATCCCGGAGGACTGGTTCGCCGAGCAGGTCGCCCGCTCCGACAAGACGGACGGCGATATCGATACGCTCGCCAACCGCATCTCCCACATCCGCACCTGCACCTTCATCGCCAACCGGTCGGACTGGCTCGGCGAGCCCGAGCACTGGCAGGCCCGCACCCGCACGATCGAGGATCAACTCTCCGATGCCCTGCACGACCTCCTGACCCAGCGCTTCGTCGACCAGCGCACCAGCGTGCTGATGAAGCGGTTGCGCGACGAGGAGGAGCTTGCCGCCGAGATCGGCGAGGATGGTGCGATCCATGTGGAGAAGCATTTTGTCGGACGCCTGAAGGGCTTCCAGTTCGCGATCGATGGCGCAACCGAGGGCTTGGAAGGCAAGGCCGCGCGCCAGGCCTCCGCCCAGGTGCTCGGCAAGGAGCTCGGCATGCGGGCGCGCCGGCTCGCCTCCGCCAAGAACGACGCCTTCAAGCTCACCCGGCTCGGGCGGATCGAGTGGCGCGGCGACGTCATCGGCAGGATCGAGCGGTCGGACGATCCGTTGAAGCCGCAGGTGCTGCTGCTGGCCGACGAGCACCTGGTCTCGCCCGATCGCGAGCGGGTGCAGGAGCGGTTGCAGACGTATGTGAGCGAGCTGATCGAGGAGCGCCTGAAACAGCTCGTCGAGCTGTCGCGGGCTGAGGACGTGTCAGGCATGGCCCGCGGTATCGCGTTCCGCCTGAAGGAAGGCTTCGGCATCCTGCGGCGCGAGACGGTCGCCGAGGAGGTGCGCGGGCTCGATCAGGAGGCGCGCGCGCAGCTGCGAAAATATGGCGTGCGGTTCGGTGCCTTCAACATCTATTTCCCGTTGCTGCTGAAACCAGGTCCCTGCGAGCTGCTGCTGACGCTTGCCGCGCTGTCACGAACCGAGCGCGGTGGCAATGGCATCGAGAGCGTGACCGAGGCGCCGCGCCCAGGCCTGACCTCGATCCCCTACGATCCCGCCATGCCCGACGACACGGTCCGCATCGCGGGCTTCCAGCACTGCGGCCCGCGCGCCGTCCGCGTCGACATGCTGGAGCGGCTGTCGGACATGATCCGGCCGTTGACCGCCTGGCGTGCCAGCGAGTCCAATCCAGTCGCTCCGCCCAAGGGCGCGACTGGCGATGGCGGCTTCACGGTGATCCCGGAGATGATGTCGATCCTTGGCTGCTCGCAGGCCGAGCTGGGCGAGGTGCTGAAGGCGCTCGGGTTCTGGGTCGAGCGTAAGCCCGCGCCGGTGGTCGTGCAGCCTGCCGAGCCCGTTGCCGCGGTCGACCCGAGCGCCGAAGCGCCGCCGGCACTCCAAGACGCACCCGCTTCGATCCCGACCGAGGACGTGGCCGTCGAGGTCAATGCAGCCGAGCCAGCTGTGGAGGCTGTTGCCGAGGCTGTGGCGGCCGCACCCGTCGAGCCAGCCATGCCGGCGGCACCGGCAGAGCCGGTCATGATCGAAGTCTGGCGTCCGCGCCGGCGCCGGCACGAAGGTGGCGACCGCCCGCAGCGCAGACCCGATGAAGGGCAAGAGCAGGATCGTTCAGGTGGCCGTCGCCGGCGAGGCCGTGGCGGCCGGGACGACCGGCCGCGGCAACCGGATCAGCCGCCGGCTGCGGTTGCAGCCACACCTGCCGACGCAATGGCCGCACCTGCCGCGATCGCACCAGAAGGTCCGAGTGCCCAAGCAGAGGCCGGCGAGCAGCAACGCCCCAAGCACGCCCGCAACGAGCATCGCCGCCACGGTCAAGGCAAAAGTGGCGGCCAGCCGGAGCGCCAGGCTGATGGACCGCGACCCGATCGCGGCAGGGATCGTGATCGCAGTCGGGACCGCGATCGTAGCGAGCGCCCGCCGCGCCAGGATCGTCCCCCGCGCGAGGAGCGCCGTCAGACCTACGATCCGGATTCCCCGTTCGCCAAGCTCGGCGCCCTCAAGCAGGAGCTCGAGAGCCGCCGTAAGGAGCAGACCCCGTCGTGATGGAGAGCTTGCGCACGTGACGTCCGACGGCGGAACCGGTAGCGGTGCTCCGGCAGGCCGGGGCGAGGCTCAACGCATCGACAAATGGCTCTGGTACACGCGGGCAATCAAATCGCGCACCCTTGCGGCAGGATTTGTCGAGGACGGCCGCGTCCGCATCAATCGCGAGAAGATCACCAAGCCGAGCCATGGCGTCAAAATCGGCGACGTGGTGACCGCGAGCATCAATGACCGCTTGCGGATCCTGAAGGTCGTCGCGCTCGGCGTGCGCCGCGGCCCGGCGAGCGAGGCGCAATCCCTTTATCAGGATCTGACGCCCCCGCCGGTGCCGGCCGCGGTTGGCGAGAAAACCACGATCAACCGCGACCCCGGCTCCGGCCGCCCCACCAAGAAGCAGCGCCGCGACACCGACCGGCTGCGCGCGCGCGACGAGCCCTGACCCGCACGCGACGTCAGGCATTCGCCAACCCGAGCAATCTGTCGATGCGCTCGGTGAGGATGGCGACGAGCGCCGGCTCGCCGCGCTGATAGATGTCGGGGAGCTGGAGCACGACGAGGCGCCGCCCCGGCAATTCGGCCGCGAAGCGATCCCGGACTGCACGCGCGTGCGCGTCCTCCATCACGGCGATCACGTCGGCCCAAGCGATCAGCTCGCCCGAGATCGGCATGCGCGCATCGGGATCCGTGCCGGCCGAGCGCGCCTCGCAACCCTGGCGGCGTGCTACCAGGGCTTCCGCGGTCGGGCTGCGATCGATGTTCATGGTGCAGATGAAGAGAACGCGCATGGCCGTGCCACCTTGTTTGGGGGGGCGATGATTTGTGCCCGCTCCAGACCATTGCCGCAACCCACATCCGCAACGCCCGGCATTGCAGGCCCGCCGGTGGCCGCGCAAGGTGGGGGCTCCCAAGGCTCGAGCAGTGGAGGGCGGCATGCGCCTCGAAAACAAGATAGCGATCGTGACAGGCGCCGCTTCGGGGTTCGGTCGCGGTATTGCGATGGCGTTCGCGCGGGAAGGCGCCAAGGTCGTGATCGCGGACCTGAACGCAGAGGGCGCCGAGCTGGTCGCGCGCGACATCGGCAAGGCCGCGGTCGCGATTGCGACCGACGTGACCAGGCGTGTCGATGTCGAGGCGATGGTCCAGGTGGCCGTCGACACCTTCGGCGGGCTCGACATCCTCGTCAACAATGCGGGCTACACCCACGTCAACCAGTCGATGCTGACCGTGTCGGAAGAGGAGTTCGACCGGGTCTACGCTGTCAATGTGAAGGCGATCTACCTCGCCGCGCTCGCAGCCGTCCCGGTGATGGAGGCGCGCGGTGGCGGGGTGATCGTCAATACGGCCTCGACCGCCGGCTTGCGTCCGCGCCCCGGCCTCACCTGGTACAACGGCTCCAAGGGCGCGTCGATCACGCTGACGAAGTCGATGGCGGTCGAGCTGGCGCCAAAAAGGATCCGCGTCTGCGCCATCAATCCGGTGATCGGCGACACCGGCATGCTCGAGCGCTTCATGGGCGTGCCCGACACGCCTTCGAACCGCGCGAAGTTCATCGCGACCATCCCGATGGGCCGCATGTCGACACCCGAGGACATCGCCAAGGTCGCCGTGTTCCTCGCCTCCGACGACGCCGGCTTCGTCACCGGCGTCGCAATCGAGGTCGACGGGGGACGGTGCGTGTGACGTCCACGTGATGGTAAGGGGCGACCGCCGGTCGCCCCTACGGGGGGATACTCGATGTAGGGGCGAGCGGCGCTCGCCCCCGCACTCGCTCAACGCCTGTAGTCCGACCCTTCCGCGTCCAGCATCGCCTTCAGCTCCTTCAGGTGCAGGTCGCCCATGCCGGGATAGGAGAACCACTGCTCGCACGTCTTCTTGGCGACCTCGTGGGAGGCGACACGCAGGGGTTTGCCCGTCGAGAGCGCAGTGATGTAGGTCTCGCAGGACCGCTCGAAGTAATAGAGCTCGTCGAAGGCGAAGGCGACCGAAGGCCCGGTGATCATCACGCCATGGTTGCCCATGACCATGATGGGCTTGCCCGGATTGTCGCGGAAGGCGTGGCTGACCCGCTCGGCTTCCTCTCCCAGCCCCATGCCGTCGAAGCCGCCGTCGATGAGGACGCGGTCGTAGAAGCGCATGGAGTTCTGGTCGATCGGTGGCAGGGTCGAATCGGCGAGGCAGGCGAGCGCCAGCGCATACTTCGAGTGCACGTGCAGCACGCACTTCGCGCCTTTCACGTTGCGATGGATCGCGCCGTGCAGGTCCCACGCAGTCGGATCGGGCGCATTCGGCCGGTCCATGGTCGAGGGATCGTCGGCATCGAGCAGCAGGAGGTCGCTCGCCTTGATCCGCGAGAAATGCCGCCCGTTGGGGTTCATGAGGAATTGCCTGCCGTCGTCGGAGACCGCGAGCGAGAGGTGGTTCGCCACCGCCTCGTGCATGTTGAGGCGGGCTGTCCAGCGGAAAGCACAGGCGAGATCGCACCGCTCCTCCCAGTGATCCATGTTCGGGCGGACGGCGGCGAGGCTGGTGGCGCTCATGGTGGTGCTCCGGTCTGAGGGCTCGGCGGGCGACAATGGACGTGCATCAAGTCTAGCCCAATGGCCCTTGCATTGCCATGCGCTGCGGGCATGCTTGGCAAGCTTCTTGCTGTGTTGGTGGCGTAGTTCACAAGTGCGTGACGTTATCCCGGGGCGGTTGGCCCTGGACGCGCAACTCCCGAGGTGAAACCGCCATGCTCATCAAACAGCATGCGTGCTTCCAGGCTGCGGCTTCCGACTGGCGCTTGCTCGCGGCCGAAATGCCGGCCGTTCCGCTCGCCGGTCCGCTTTGGTGGCGCTGCTGGCTCGACGATGGATTGCAGGCACCCGACCAGCCGAAGCGGACGCTCCTCACGGTGCACGAGCTCGATGGGCGTGCGGGCATGCTGCTCGCGCTCGAGCGCCGTCGGGTCGGTCCGCTCACGGTGCTCGAGCCGGTCGGGGGCGACGTTTCGCCGGCCCGGGCGATGCTGGTCTCGCCGGCCTTTGCCCGCTCCCTCGACCCGGCTGCCGCCAGAGCGCTGATCGTCGATCTCGCCGCCGCGGCGGGCGGCGCCGATCTGATCCGGCTGCCCGACCAGACCGCGATGCTCGGCGAGATCGCCAATCCCTTCCTGGGCGAGAGCCCCGGACCTGCCGACCGGGCGATCGAGGTAGCGCAGCTCTGCCAGCCCTGGGACCGGTTCGACGCCCGCCACCGCGGCTGCAAGACGCGCCGCAAGGAGCAGCGTCGGGAGCGGCAGCTGGCGGAGCGCGGCCCCTTGCGCTTCCGGGTGGCGGCGACGGCCGCGGAGCGGAAGGCCTTCGCCCACGAGCTGCTGCGTCAGCGCACCTGCACCAAGGGTGGCAGCGAATGCCTGAAGCCGCTCGGCCAGATCGCCTGCTCGCGTGTGGTCGAGCGGATCGCCGCGCTCGATGGCGCCGATCAGGGACCGCAGGCCTGGCTGACCGCTCTCGAATGCAACGGCAAGCTGCTGTCGGTGATGCTCGGCGCGGTCGAAGGTGAGACCTATGCCGGCCTGCACCTGTCGCTCGCCGAGGGCGAAGCCTGCACGCATGGCCCGGCCGACCTGCTCATCACCTGGACCCTGCGCCACGCCGTCGAGAGTGGGCTCACGACGTTCCGCTTTCCCCCGCTCGCGAGCGCACGCCTCGATCTTTGGACCGATCGCTGGATCGAGCTCCACCGCGTCGGCATGCCGCTGACCCGGGTGGGACAGCTCGCCGAGCGCGTGCGCCATTCGAGCCCGCAGGCCCGCCGGGCGTTCGAGATCGCGCGTCTGGCAAGCGCCGAGCTGACCAGCGCGATTGCCGGCAACCTCGCGAACGGGCGCGAATCGACCGACGAGCCGCGCACTCTTTCCAGCT
>JANNSW010000436.1:0-2266 GCA_031403055.1 Hyphomicrobiaceae bacterium
ACGTGCTCGAAGGGCCTCCGATCAAACTCAGTCTCGACTTCAAAGTGTCAAGCAGTTGCCGATCTCTGTGCCGGCGGCACGGAAAGTGTAGCCCGTTTCGTGCCGGTCAGGTGCGCGCTTCGCGCGCATGGAAACTCAGTCGAGAATCTTCTCGAAATTGATGAACTGCTCGCGGAAGCCGCAAGCCTGATAGACCTGCCGTGCCCTGGCGTTGGCGGCGTGAGCTGTGATCCGCAGCCAACGGGCGCCCGCCCGGCGTGCAATCGTCTCGCAATCGGCAAGCAGCAAGTGGCCGATGCCGCGGGCACGCTCGCCAGCTGTCACACAGAGGTCGCCCAGGTAGGCGTGGCGGTAGGTCACCTCGTCGCGCTCGTCGGCGACGAGCACGTCAGTCATGATCGTCGCATAGCCAGCAATCTGGCCGTCGCACTCGGCAATGCGGATTTCTCCCTTGTGCTCGGCGCAATCCTTCAGCAAGCGCTCGACATACCAGCGGCCGATCTCGCCGGCCGGCACCAGGCGGTCGTAAATGCCTTCCTCGTAGGCCTGCAGCTCGCGCACCAGCTCGACGAGGGCGGCTTCATCCTCGGGCCGGTAGTCGCGGATCTCGATGCGCCGGCTCATTTCACATCCCGGCTCCAGTTGCGCCGGGTGCGCTTTCCAGCCTTGGGTGGCTCGTCGCGGTAGGGCACACGGGCGCGACGGTCGGTATCGTAGAGCTCACCGCCATAGTTGCGGTTGTAGACCTTGGCGGCATCGATCCGGGGCTCGTAGTCCCATGGGTGAATGCGGCCCTGCAGCAGCGAATCCTGGACGAGGAGGCGCGCCTTCTGCGTCGCGATCACGTCGGCCTTGATGGCGGCGCTGTCCCAGCGTTTGGCGGCTTCGGCGGCGAAGGCGGCGGCCAACGGCGAGTCCGCGGCGAGGTTTCTCAATTCATTGGGATCGGCCAACGTATCGTAGAGTTGCGGCGGGTCGCCCACGGCGGTGATGTATTTGAGGTTTCCCCGCTTGATCATGAGCACGGGCTCGGTCGTCCCTTCCGCCATGTACTCGCCGAAGACCGTATCCAGCCAGCCCTTGGCGCGCCCCGCGGCAAGCGGCATGAGGCTTTCCCCTTCTATCGGAGCAGCCAGCTCGGGCACCTTGCCGTCGTAGGCGATGTCGAGCAGCGTCGGCAGGATGTCGATGAGGGAAGCGTTCTGCTGCACGCGCCGGCGATTCAGGCGTCCCGGCCAGCGCATGATGAGCGGCACGCGCACCGAGCGCTCGAAATAGACCATCTTGTACCAGAGGCCGCGCTCGCCGAGCATGTCGCCGTGATCGGCGGTGACGATGACGACCGTGTTGTCGAGCAGGCCCTGGCGCTCGAGCGGCTTCATCACCTGCCCGATCAGCTCGTCAGCATAGGAGACCATGGAATAATAGCCGTGGCGGGCGGCGCGGACATGCTTCTCGGTCACCTCGTGCTCGCCGCGATCGTAGAGATCCCACATGCGCCGCGAGAACGGATCGCGCTCAACTGGCGCGATGTAGGGCACGGCCGGCATGTCGATGTCGTCGTCGCGGTAGCAATCCCAGAGATGACGCGGCGCGAGATAGGGGTCGTGCGGGTGCATCAGCGACAGGCAGAGCATGAATGGCCGCTCGTCGTTCCCCCGCGCATGGTCCCAGAGCCAGCGCGTGGCGTGCCAGGCGACCGCCTCGTCATAGTCGATCTCGAGCGTCCGGTCGTAGGGCCCGGCTTCCGTCACGCTCAGCATGTTGTGGAACCACCAGTGGATGTGCCTGGGGTCGCTCCACGTCGGCGTCCAGCCGAAATCGCCAGGATAGATGTCGGTCGTGACCCGGTCCTCGAAGCCGTGCAGCTGGTCGGCGCCAACGAAGTGCATCTTGCCGGCGAGGCAGGTCCGGTAGCCGGCGTGGCGCAGATAGTGGGCAAAGGTCGGGATCGAGGCGGGGAATTCGGAGGCATTGTCGTAGGCGCCGATCTTGTGGTTGGCCTGCCCCGTCATGAACGAGAACCGCGAGGGGCCGCACAAGGCCGAGTTGCAGTAGAAGTTCTCGAACACGACGCCCTCGTCGGCAAGCCCCGAGATGTTGGGCGTGCTGACGAGCTTGTGGCCATAGTCGGGGAGCGACTGCGGGCTGAGCTGGTCGAGCATGACGAGGAGGATGTTGGGGCGATTCCTGAGCATCGGGCACCACACGTTGGGAGAGCCCCGTGGGGCTAGCCCGCATGCCCTGGCAGCGCAAGGGCGGAGTG
>JANNSW010000437.1:0-2618 GCA_031403055.1 Hyphomicrobiaceae bacterium
TACGCGAATACCTCGCCGAGCTCGGCCAGCCGCGGATGTCGCTTGTCCTTCTCCGACAGGATGGCGTCGGCGGCTGCGACCGGCCAGGCGATCCCCAGGGCCGGGTCGTCCCAGGCGAGGCCGCGATCGTGGGCGGGGGCGTAGTAGCCGCTCACCTTGTAGGCGACCTCGGTGTCGGGCTCGAGCGTGCAGAAGCCGTGGGCAAAGCCGACCGGCACGAAGATCTGCGTGCAGCTCTCCGCTGACAGCACGGCCGTGACGTGGCGTCCGTAGCTCGGCGAGGAGCGGCGCAGATCAACGGCGACGTCGAGGATCGAGCCCTTCAGCACACGCACGAGCTTGGCTTGGGCAAAGGGCGGGAGCTGAAAGTGCAAGCCCCGCACCACCCCCTGCTCGCGCGACAGCGAATGGTTGTCCTGCACCAGCTCGTCGGCGATCCCCGCCGCTGCAAACGCCCTCCGGCTGTAGCTCTCCAAGAAGAAGCCGCGAGCGTCGCGAAAGAGCTTGGGCTGCACCAGCTTCACATCGGGGATTTCGAGCGCTGTCACTTCCATCGGCCTCTCCCTGGCGGTCCTGCGGCCACAACATGCTCGATGCTTGCCCGATTCGGCTGCCGAGCGCGGAGAAAAATCCGATGTTGACGTGTTGCAGAGCCTCCCTGGACAAGCGCCGGTCGAGAGCGTTAGCAGACCCAATCGATGCAGTTGTCGAGTGATTCGTCCGGCGTTTGGTTCGGGAGCAGCAAAGCCTATGACTTCCCCAGCGTCTCAGCCTTCCTTTGCCGTGATCGGCGTTGCCGGGTTCGTCGCGCCGCGCCATCTGCGTGCGATCAGGGACATCGGCGGCACGCTGAAGGCGGCCATGGACCCCTCCGATTCCGTCGGCGTGATGGACAGCACCTTCCCCGACGCTCGTTTCTTCACGGAGTTCGAGCGCTTCGACCGTCATATCGATTCGATGCGCCGCAAGAACGAGCGCATCGACTTCGTCTCGATCTGCTCGCCGAACTATCTGCACGACGCCCACGTCCGATTTGCGCTGCGCTCGGGCGCCGAAGCGATCTGCGAGAAGCCGCTCGTGCTCAATCCATGGAACATGGACGGCCTCGCCGAGATCGAGGCCTCGACCGGGCGCAAGGTCAACACCATCCTGCAATTGCGCCTCCACCCCTCGATCATCGCGCTGCGCGACAAGGTGATGGCGGGACCCGCCGACAAGATCTGGGACGTCGACCTCACCTATATCACCTCCCGCGGCAGCTGGTACTATGTCTCCTGGAAAGGCGACGAGGCCAAGTCGGGCGGTATCGCGACCAATATCGGTGTGCATTTCTACGACATGCTGTCGTTCGTGTTCGGCAAGGTCAAGGGCAATCTCGTCAATCATCGGGCAGTGGATTGCGCTGCCGGCTATCTGGAGCTCGAGCGCGCCCGCGTTCGCTGGTTCCTCTCGATCAACCGCCGCGACCTGCCCGCCAACCGCCCGCCCAAGCAGACGACCTTTCGCTCCATCACCATGAACGGCGAGGAGATCGAGTTCTCGGAAGGGTTCACCGATCTGCATACGCTCTCCTACCAGCAGATCGCCCGGGGCAACGGCTTCACGCTCGACGACGTGCGCCCCTCGATCGAGGTGGTGTCGGAGATCCGCAACGCCGAGGTGCGCCCGCGCGCCGGCGAGCCGCATCCGTTCCTGCAAGGAGTGCTGAACAGTGGCGAACGCTACCGCAGCGGCTGGCCGATCTAGTGTGGTGTCTCGCCAATGCCATCCAGCATCCGCGGCTGGCTCGGAGATGGCATGTGCGAGGAGAAACCACACTAGAATCATAGAGTTGCTAGTGTCCTTTCATCTTCGAAACACGCTTCAGAGGACACGGCGAGGATGAGCGTGTTTCGGAGACAGGACACTAGCGCCCTTGCCGGCGAGGCGGGTCCCGGCTCGCCGCAAGCAAGTGCGCCGACCAATGGCGTTTTCGTCCACGAAAGCTCCTATGTGGACGAGCCCAGCACGATCGGCGCCGGCACCAGGATCTGGCACTTCTCGCATGTGTTGCCCCATTGCGAGATCGGGCGCGACTGCGTGCTCGGGCAGAATGTGATGATCGGCCCCAACGTAAAGGTCGGCAACCGCTGCAAAATCCAGAACAACGTCTCGCTCTACAAGGGCGTGGTGCTGGAGGACGGGGTGTTCTGCGGCCCGTCCTCGGTCTTCACCAACGTCAACAATCCGCGCGCCGAGATCGAGCACAAGGAGGAGTTCCGCCTGACGGTCGTCAAGCGCGGCGCCAGCATCGGCGCCA
Organism: Hyphomicrobiaceae bacterium; assembly: GCA_031403055.1. Taxonomy (GTDB): domain Bacteria; phylum Pseudomonadota; class Alphaproteobacteria; order Rhizobiales; family Hyphomicrobiaceae; genus JANNSW01. Next base: position 2,300 of record JANNSW010000437.1, read on the forward strand.
ACGCGACGATCGTCTGCGGGCATACGCTCGGCGAGTACTGCTTCATCGCGGCCGGCGCGGTGGTGACAGGCGACGTGCCGGCCTATGCTCTGATGGCCGGCGTGCCGGGCAAGAGCATCGGCTGGATGAGCCGGGCAGGCGGGAGATTGGGACCCGACCTCGTCTGCCCCTATGACGGAAGCCGCTACAAGGAGACTTCGGATGGCCACCTCGAATGCCTTGCGGATTGAGGCAGAGCTTGCCTCCGCGCCGATCGCCTTCATCGACCTCGCCGCCCAGCAGGCACGCATCCGGCCCCAGCTCGACCGGGCTATCGCGA
>JANNSW010000438.1:0-3648 GCA_031403055.1 Hyphomicrobiaceae bacterium
GGCTGTCCTGGTGCAGGCCTACAGCCGGCCGATCTCGCGGTCCCAGGACATCGGCTATGCGGCCGACATCGACCTTTCCGAGGTGCGCAGCCACTATGCCGGCATCCACCGGCTGCTGAGCGGCGTGCTGAGCGCTGGCTCCGCGCTCGATGCGGTCGTGCGCGATTCGAGTGGCAGCGAGCGCTTCCTCTTGCGACCCGAGTTCATGATGTGCCTCGGCACGTTGCTGGAGCGCGCCAAGGTTGAATGGAAGCGGGCCGACCCGGCTGACGTCCTCTTCCAGGGCTCCGAGCTGAACCAGCTGCTTCTGCTCGCGCCGCCGACGGCGTCCAGCCGGGTGCCCACTCTGCCAACCCCCGGGCTGACGGCAGCATTGCCCGACACCCGCATCGGCTTGGCGGACGTGCCCCGCATCCTGGGCAATGGCGAAGCACGCCACGCAACGGGCGCCGCCACCCGTGACGATGCGGCGTCCCTGAACGATGCGCGTTTCGACTATGTGGCCGAGCATCTGCACCGGCTCGGGATCTCCAGGAAGGAAGCCGACGATTTCGTCGACGACGAGAAGGAAATCCGCCGCCACCTCGAAAACCTGCGCAGCAGGAACGATCAGCGGGAAAAGATCGAGGAGGAGAGCCAGCGCCTCCACGGCATCATCGATGACACGCATCGCTGGCTGGCTGGCCAGTCCTCGGACGAGGCCAATCCGGTGCTCGAGACGGTGACGCAGGAGATCCGCAAGCTCGTGCCGGGCATCGTTCTCAAAACCGTCGTTGCCAATATCGAGCCGGCCTATACCGGCGCGACCAACTGACGACGCGAACGTGCAGGCGGCGCCAGCGGGATCCAGCTTGCCTTCGCCCCGACCGGCCTGCTCTATGAGGCCGCCAGCCCGCAAACCAACCGATTGCGCCAACCATGTCGCCGACCGATGCCGAGCGCGGCCTAGTCGCCACCTATGCCCATCGCGTGCTCGCGCGCGGCGATCTGCCGATCCGCACGCTGCGCCACATCCTCTATTGGCTGAGCGACCGGGCCGACCTGCTCGGCCTGCCGTTGCCGGAGCGCCTGACCAAGGCCGTCGGCACCATCTATACGCCCGGCTTCTCCGTCGCCGAGCTGGAGCTTGCCTATGCGGAGACCCGCGGGCAGGTGTTGAAGGACCTGAAGCGTGTCGCCAGCGAGACGCCACGGCCCGAGCCGCTGACGGGCAACATCAAGACGCTCGTCGACGCCCTCGGGCTGCCAGCGGGCGCCCTCGAGCTGGTGGCGCTGGTCGCCTATTTCACGCGCTACGATCAGGTGCAGTACTTCTGCGAGTCGGTTGGCGAAGCGGCTGGCGCCGTCACGCGCGTCCTCACCATGCTGACGGCGGAGCCCGCGCGCTCGATCGAGGCGCTGATCGCGCCGACCGGTGATCTGATCGGCTCGGGATTGTTGCAGCTCTCCGATTCGAGCGACCTCGTCGGGCCCTCGGGGCGCCTTTCGATCCCGTTCCGCATCAATGGCTGCATCGACCGCAGCTTCAAGAGCTTCACCGAGATGCGCCAGGCGCTGCTGGGCGATACGCTGTCGTCCAACATCGAGGTTGCCGACTTCGATCACATCGCCGCCGACCGGGACCTCATCACCAGCGTGCTCAAAGGCGCGATCGCGGCGGGCGAGCGCGGCGTCAACATCCTCCTCTACGGCATGCCCGGCACCGGCAAGACCGAGCTGGCCAAGGTCGCCGCCGCCGTCGCTGGCGTTTCGCTCCATGGCGCGGGCGAGGACCTCGGCCGCGGCACCGAGTCCGATCGCTCGACGCGGCTCGCCGACCTCGTGTTCTCACTCAGGCTGCTGGCGGGCTCGCAGCGCACGGCGCTGCTCTTTGACGAGATGGAGGACGTGGCCTGGCAGCTGATCAAGCGCGGCGGCTCCAAGGTCTACCTGAACCGGCTGCTGGAAACGAACCCGGTGCCGGTGTTCTGGACGTCGAACAACATCCTCGAGGTCGACGCGGCATTGCTGCGTCGCATGACGCTCGCGATCGAGTTGCGGCTGCCCCCGCCGAGCCAGAGGAAGCGCATCCTGACCCGGGTGTCGCAGCGGCTGGGTATGACGCTGGGCGAGCGCGACCTCGACCAACTGGCCAAGAAGCTGCCAGCAACGCCGGCGGTGCTCGAGAATGCGTTACGCGCCGCCAAGCTGTCGGGATTGGGCGCGGATGCGGCTGAGCGTGCAGGCCTCGGCATCATCCGTGCGGTTTCGGGCGTGCCGCCCCGCAAGGCGCAGGCCTTCCCCGAGTTCGTGCCGGATCTGATCTGCGCCAGTATCGATCTGGTCGAGCTGACGAGCCAGCTGGTGAAGGGCGGCAATCCCGGCTTCTCGCTCTGTCTGTCGGGTCCGCCCGGCACCGGCAAATCGGCCTTTGCCCGTCATCTGGCCAGGAAGCTCGGGCTCGAGGTGCTGCAGAAACGCGCGTCCGACCTGCTCGGCGCGTTCGTGGGCGAGAGCGAGAAGCGGATTGCGGATGCCTTCGAGGAGGCGCGCGAAACGGGCGCCTTCCTCATCTTCGACGAGGCGGATTCGCTGCTCTACGACCGCAAGGACGCTGTCCGCTCGTGGGAGATCACGCAAGTGAACGAGATGCTGACGTGGATGGAGGACCATCCGTTTCCCGTCTGCTTCACCACCAACCTGATGGATCGGATGGACACGGCGTCGCTCCGCCGCTTTACCTTTCACGTGACGTTCGACTATCTCGACCGCAAGGCACTCGCCCGCGCTTTCGCCGTCTTCTTTCGGATCGAGCCGGCGCCGGCCGAGGGCATGGCGCTCGCCAACCTGACGCCCGGCGATTTCGCGCAGGCGAGAAAGCAGGCGGATGTGCTCGGCATTGGCAGCAATGCGAAACGGATCGTGGCGTTGTTGAGCCAGATCAGCCGCTCCAAGCCCGGCGCGAGCGGGGCGATCGGGTTCAAGGCATGATGCCATGACGAGCGATCGCAGCGAGCGTCCGAGCCGGTTTCCCTGGCCACCAGTGCTCTATGGCGCGACGATCGCCATGGCGCTCGTCGCCGACCTGATCGTGCCGCTGCATCCCGGAGCCGGGTGGCAGCTGCGGGCGCTGGGTGGCGCGGTGCTGGCGGGCGGGCTCGGGCTGACGCTGCTTGCAATCGTCACCTTGATCCGGCACCGCACGACCGTTCATCCCGATCGCGGCGCGACCACCCTCGTCACCGCTGGGCCGTTCGGGCTCTCCCGCAATCCGATCTACCTCGGCAACTCGATCGTTCTGGCGGGCGCCGCCATCCTGTTCGACCTGCCCTGGCTCGCGATCCTGCTGGTGCCGTGCACGCTGTTGGTGAGCGAGCTCGCGATCCGGCGCGAGGAAGCCCATCTCGACGCCCGTTTCGGCGAGGCCTGGCGTGCCTATGCCGGCCGTGTGCGGCGGTGGCTGTGAGAATGCGATGGCAAGGCCTGCCGGGTTAACGCCGCGGCAAGCCTGATCCGCTAGCCTGTCGACCATGTCAGTTGTGCGGTCGAGGGCGCGTCGTGGCAGTAGCAGCTCTGATTGACGGTCATGGGCACGATGCTGCCCTGGTGCTGAGCCATGTTCGCAAAACCTTCGGCGCCAAGGTCGCCGTCGACCGGATGGAGCTTCGG
>JANNSW010000439.1:0-2084 GCA_031403055.1 Hyphomicrobiaceae bacterium
TCTCGGCGCGCACGACCGTCGCAAACACATTGGTTCGCAGTGCGCGGCCAAGGAACGTGGGAAACGTCAGATAGCCGTTGCCTGACTGCAGGCGGCGTTCGGCGCGGCCGAACAGGCCGAACGAAAACGCCCGACCGAACGCGTTGCGGTTCTGCAGGTCAGCGACCACACCGAGGCCGCGGGAGCGGCCGAGCGAGGTATCGCCGCCTTGCGTGGCCTGGCTGGTGTCGTTCAACTGCAGCCCGTACCGAAGCCGCCACGTCGGCCACTCGGTCACCGTGACGCGCGCGCGCACGGCCTCGGACCCGTCGGGCCGCGCCGCATCCGGGAGCGGCTCGGGACGGACGTCCACCTGCCGGAACACATTGGTGTCGAACACGCGCTGCCTGGCCTGAGCCCAGCGCTCGAGGTCCACGGGTTCGTCCGACTTGAGACGAAGGGCGTTCACCACGGCCGAGGGCCGGGTGTGCCCGGCGCCGTCCACGACCACCTCGTGCAACCGCTGCTCCCGACCCGGCGCCACGGTCAACGAGAGGTCGGCAAGATGCCCGTCGCGAAACACGACGGTCGGCGACACCGCGACGTCGTTGAAGCCCCGGGCGCGGTAGACCGATTCAATCCGGCGCCGCACCTCATCGACCTGCGCGGTACGGAACGGCTTGCCCTCGAGCGGGCGCACGAGCGCGTGCACCTCCTCGGCTCGTTCTCCAGTGACGCCCGAGAGGCTCACCGGCAGGACCGTGGTCAGTGGCCCTTCCGTGACCGACACCGTCAGCACGGCCCGGCCGGCATCAACGCGAGGCGCTTCCGCCGTGACCGTAGCAGCCCGGAATCCCGACTCGGCGTAGCGCACCTTCAGCGGTTCGATTGCCGCGGCGGGGTCCACCCACACGTAGTCGCTCAGCCCGCGGGCCCGGAGGGCCGCGGCGAGGTCCTTCGCGGCGACCGACTCGGCTCCGGGGAAAACGATGCCGCGCGACGACACCTTGGTTCCGCCGCTCGCCACGACCTCGATGCGCTTCTGCCCACCAGCCGGCTGCGACGCCGTGGCCTCGACCCGCGCACCAACCACGTCGCGACGCACGAGGTCGAGTGCGACGAGCCGCTGCATCTCCTCCATGCGGAAGCCGTCAAACACCCCGTCGGACCACGCGCGCTCGAGCGCGAGTCGCAGGTGCGGCGCCAGCTCCGTGCCCACGACCCGGAGGTCCGTTCGCGGCCCTCGGTTCACGGTGTACGCAAGGCGGACACGACCCTCCTTGTCCGGATCGGACGCGCGCGACGCCCGCACGCGCGCTTCCAGATAGCCCCGCGAGTGGTACCACGTCTGGAGCCGCTCGACATCCTCGCGCCAGCGGATGAAGTCGAACCGCGCACCGTTTACGATCCGCATCGTCTCGCGCAGTTGACGCTCGTCCGAGGCGGTCGCGCCAACAACCGCGAGGTCCGACACGAACAGCACGGGCCGCGGGGGCGGCGCGACGGGGGCGACCGGGCCGCCAAACGACAACTCGTGCCGCACGGCGTAGGTCCGGTCGGTGTTGTCGCGGGTCGTGCCGCGCAGTTCCACGCCGCGCCACGGCCGGTAGCTGACGACGGCCGACAGGCTGCCGCTGCCCGCCAGCTCGCGCGACAGAATCACTTCGATGTTCGATCGCAGCTGCTTCGAGAGCGTGAGGCGCGTCGCCGGATTCTCCAGTTCGCCCACAACCAGCCCGGGGTCTTGCCGCACGACGTCGGTGTCGATGCCACGCTCGATGCGCAGGGCATCGAGCCCAAGGGCCCGGCCCGTCACGCCGAGCAGCTCGCCCGAGAACAGCTCGATGGCGCGCGCGCCGGTCAAGGTGCTGTCGCCGCCCAGCAGCACGTTCAGCAGGTTGGTGTTGGCGTTGGGATCGGTGGAGGTCACGTTGGTCTGCAGCCGATCGAGCGTACCGGACAGGCCCACGGTGACCTCGCCCTGGACCATCGAGATGTTCATGGTGGGTGCGATGGCCGAAGGGTCGGCAAACGCGATGGTGCTGTCATTCAAGCGGTAGACCCCGCCCAGCAGGAAGATCTCGCCGCCTTCGCGAAGTTCGGCC
>JANNSW010000440.1:0-5066 GCA_031403055.1 Hyphomicrobiaceae bacterium
GCGCCATGCGGCCGGGTTCTCGCCGGAGCGGAAACCCTGCACCTTGGCGGCGTCGAGCACACTCTCGATCCGCCCGCGCACGCGCGAAGCCGTTTCCGGGATCGTCTGCCAGATCGGCTGCAGCACCGCGAGCACGTCGGCCGTCGTGATCTCGCTGACCGGCTTGCCACGCAAAGGCTTGGCATAGCGCGTGAGTGTCATCTCCCATTGCGCGCGGTGCTTTGGGTTGCGCCAGCTCTGTCCCATGGTTGCAATGTGCCGGTCCGCCAACTCGCCGAACGTCGGCATTCCATCCGCGCCGTTCCCTTCGCCCTGCGGATCACGCCCCTCACTCAGCGCTGCTCGCGCTGCCGTCGCCTTCTCCCGGGCCTTGAGGAGCGGAACAGCGAGAACCCCGCCAAGGCCCATCTCGCAGCGCTTTCCATCCCGCGGGCGGCGATAGAGGAACACCCAGCGCTTGCCGCCATTCTTGCCGGTCGAGATCCTGAGATAGAGCCCGCCTCCATCGGCGTGCATCCCCGGATCGGTCAGTGTCTCGACCTTGCGCGCATTGAGCCGCTGGATCTGTCGTGCCACGCCGCCTCGCCTCCGCTGCCGCCCTAACATCCGCCCTAACAGTCTACGCGGTTTCAAGCGGATCGGGAAGAACAAAGGCGAACGGAATTCCGGCTATCCCTATGATGTTATTAGTGCTGAGTGAACCAAGACGAACACCTGCGGAAGGGGATATGGCGGGCTCCCTCTCCGCCAAATTCCCATTGAAATAATTGGCGTTTCCCGGTTTTTCGCGAGCCGCCGGGCAATCTGGCCGGACGGGCAACTCGGATTGCGGCGGCTCATCGCGAACGAGGGGGGCACTGCGACATGGACGGAGATCCTGTCTTGGGCAGGCCGCACGTCCTCCTCAGGGGGATCGGACGATGCGTTCAGCTCGGGGTGTCATCGGCCTACGAGAGCTCCGAATGCGCCTGGGCGACCGCGCTGCCGGCTAGGCCACCCTTCACACAATCGGTCGATGCCCGAGGGCAAACTCCCGGATAGCACGGGCCCGCCGCGCCTGGCAGGATTGCGGCCGCTGCCTTGCTGGCCTCCCTTGTGTGCCCGGCTCAGAACCGGTCGATCCGGTAGGGCGTCAGGTCGATCGACGTCGCTCTGCCGGCCGCCATCTCGGCGATCAGCTTGCCTGTCACCGACCCGCCGATCAGACCCTGATGACCGTGGCCAAAGGCATAGAAGATGTTGCGGTGCCGCTGCGAGCGGTCGATGACCGGGATCGAATCCGGCAAGCCCGGCCGGTGCCCCATCCAGCGCGACACGCTCTCGCCCGCGAGGCCGGGAAACATCTCGCGGCCTTGGCGCAACAGCAGATCGGCGCGGCCCATGTCCGCCGGCGCAGCGAGGCCTGCGAGCTCGACCGTGCCCGCAAACCGCAGACCCATCTCCATCGGCGTTGCGACGAATTTCCGCTCCGCCCAGATGGTTTGCATCCGGAGGCCGATTTCGGCATCGGCACCCAGCACCATGGCATGGTATCCCCGCTCGCTCTCGAGCGGCACGGGATTGCCGAGCTTGCGCGCCAGCGGGCCCGACCAGGCTCCCGCCGCGACCACGACACGCTCGACCTCGATCCGGCCGGCATCGGTCAACAGCGCCGTCACGCCGCCTGACCCGAGCTCGAAATCCTGCACCCGTGCCCTGCGGATCGAGCCCCCATTGCCGACGACATGGGCCGCAAGCCCCTCGACCAGCCGGCCGGGATTGCGGCACTGACCCTGCTCGGGCAGATACACCGCTCGCTTGAATTGGCGCGACAGCGCCGGTGCGAGCTGGCGCAGCCCGTCCTCGTCGAGGATCTCGACCCTCACCCCATGGCGGCGACGCAGATCGAGGCCGTAGCTGTCGCGATCGACGCCCTCCGGGCTCGTGTAGGCGAAGAGCTGCCCGTGCCTCTCGACGAGATCCTCGAGCCCTGCCGCCTTCAGCAGCGGCTCGTAGCACTCGAAGGTGAGGCGATGGAGCGCGCGCATGGCCGCGGCGATCGCCTCCACCCGATCGCGCCGGCTGGCCTGCAGGAAGCGCACGATCCAAGGCAGCGCCTGTGGGAGATAGGCAAGCCGGATATGGAGCGGACCTTCCGGATCGCTCAGCCAGCCGGGCACCTTGCGCAGGATGCCAGGCATGGCGTTGGGGATGCACGAGCCGGGGCAGATGCCTCCCGCATTGCCGAAGGAGCACTGGGTGCCGGGCGGCTCGGGGTCGATGATCTCGACCTCGAAGCCCTCGCGCTGGAGGTAGGCCGCGCAGCAGACACCGACGATGCCGGCGCCGATGATGGTCGCGCGTGCCCTTGCCTCCCTCGCTGCGACCATTTCAGGGCACGCCTTCCTCGGGCTTGCCGGCACGCAGCGCCTTCACGCCGCGCGCCGTCACATATTGCAGCAGCCGGAAATCGCTCAAGTAGGTGATGAGCTTATAGCCCGCCTCCATCATGCGCTTGCCATAGGCGACCGAGCCGACATGGATGCCCGGCACCACGCCACGCTTGTGGGCGGCCTTGGCAATCGCCTCGATCGCCTTCAGCACCTCGGGAAACATCGGATCGAAGCCCGCGCTCTCGCCCATGCTGACGGAAAGGTCGGAGGGGCCGACATAGATCGAATCGAGGCTGGGCGTCGACAGGATCTGGTCGAGGTCGGCGACCGCCTGGCGCGTCTCGATCATGGCCATGGTGAGGACCGTCGTATTGGCGTGCTTCCAGTAATCGGGGCCCGCATAGAGGGAGGCCCTGAGCGGCCCGACGCTGCGATAGCCCAGCGGCGCGTAGCGACACGCCCCGACGAAACGCTCGCACTCCTCGCGGCTGTTCACCATCGGGCAGATGATGCCGTAGGCGCCCGCGTCCAGCATCTTGCCGATGATGCCCGGATCGTTCCACGGCACGCGTGCGAGCGGCACGGTCTCGGTGGTCGAGATCGCCTGCAGCATCGGCAGCGCTGCCTGGTAGTCGATGGCGCCGTGCTGGAGGTCGATGCAGATGGCATCGAAGCTCTGCTGGGCCATCAGCTCGGCCGAGATCGACGACGGCATGGCGAGCCAGCCATTGATGACCGTACCGCCGCTCTTCCAGATGTTGCGGATCCTGTTCTCACGCATGCGTTGCATCCTCCGACTATGATTGCTCGCGCATCAGCGCCGCCGCCCGTTCGGCGAGCGCGATGGTCGAGATGTTGGTGTTGGCGCTCGGGATCGTTGGCATCGCGGATGCGTCGATCACCGACAACCCCTCGATACCACGAACGCGACAGCGCCGGTCGAGCACGGCGAGACGGTCGCCATCGGGGCCCATGCGGCACGAGCCCGACACGTGCCAGCCCGAATAGACCGACGATTTGACCCAGTGCGCAATCGCGTCGTCGTCACGATAGAGCGCATGCAGGCGATCGGGCGAGCCGAAGCGCTGGCGGTAGAGCCAGTCGCGCGTGAGCGGGCTGATGCCAAAGAGCGTTGCAGCCATTGCCGTCTTCACCCAGTTGCGCATGCTCCTGACCGAGATCGCCCGCACGGCATCGGAATAGCCCGCCAGAAACCACATGGTGGTCGCGGCCTTCACCTCGGGAGACTCCATCAGCCGGTAGACGAGCTTCCAGGCCTCGACCAGGCGGGCGAGATCACGCCCATCCGAGACCATGTTCAGGTCGACCACGGGCTCGGCCGCGGGCGAAGCGGATGCGAGCCGCACGGTGCCGCGCGAATAGGACTTGTTCACGCACACGACCAGCGAGCCCATGCGCCGGCCGAGCGGGTGCCAACCGGCGCGGTTGACGGGCATCATGAGCATGTCGGCCGGGGTGCAGCCGGGATGGTGCGAGGAGAACCGCAGCGCATAGAAGATGTGGCGGCGCTGCTGGCGTGGCAGGCGTGCGGCCGGTCGCAGATGCGTGCCGACGCTCAGATGGGGATGGTCCATCAGGTTCTCGCCGACGCCAGGCAGATCGAGCACGACGGGAATGCCGTGCTCCTTCAGGTGTGCGGCCGGACCGATGCCCGCCCGCATCAGCAAGGGCGGGGAATGCAGCGCGCCTGCCGAGACGATGACCCGCCCAGCGCGATGGATCTCCACGTGCCCGCGGCGCTCGACCTCGACACCCACGACCCGGCGCCCCTCCAGCACGAGCCGTTTGACCAAGGCTTCGGGCAGTATCGTGAGGCTCGCTCGGCGCCTGACCTCGCGGGTGAGATAGCCGACCGCGGTCGAGACGCGCCGGTCGCCATCGTTGGTGATCGGCAGTGGGAATAGACCATCCTCGCTTCCCCCGTTCAGGTCCTCGCCGTAGCGGTAGCCCTCCTGCTCGATCGCCCGGCGCATCGCCTGGCTGAACGGCGCCCAATCCCTCGGGAACACGCGTCGCAGCGGCAGCGGGCCTTCACGGCCGTGCACGGGCCGGTCGCCGAAATCCAGGTCGCGCTCGAGCTTGCGCAACGCTGGCAGCATATCTTGCCAACCCCAGCCGGGGAGCCCCATCGCCTCCCACTCGTCGTAGTCGGCGGGAAAACCGCGCACCGCGAGCTGCCCATTGATCGATGAGCCGCCGCCCATCACCCTCGCCTGCTCGAGCTTGGACGCTTTGGCGGGACTCTCATTGTTGCGGGGCGAGCGCGAATGGACCCGCAGCTCGCTCCAATGATAGCGCGGATCGAAATAGGCAAGCCCGGGATAGCTGTCGGCGATCACCCCGGGGACGTTGTCGGGAGGCGTGTCGGGGCCGGCCTCGATCAGCAGGACACGCTCCGCCGAACGCTCGCTCAGGCGTGCTGCGAGCACGCAACCTGCCGAGCCCCCTCCCACGATGATCGTATCGGCGTGCATGTTGGAACGAGGCTCTAGTGTTCTGGCACAATCAAAAAGTACCCGCTTCCCCGGCCGGCCAAAGGTCGAGCCGGGGTCCAGGAGTTCCGCGGAACGGCCTTGCCATTGGCCCCTGGATCCCGGATCGCCGCCGTCACGCCGGAGGCGTGCCTCCGACACGACGGCGGCGTCCGGGAAGACGGGTACCAAATGAATGCGT
>JANNSW010000441.1:0-5973 GCA_031403055.1 Hyphomicrobiaceae bacterium
GTTCCGCGCGATCACGAACAGGGAGCGGAAGCGCGAGATCGCCGTGATGATGTCCTCGGTGATGCCATCGGAAAAATACTCCTGATCCGGATCTCCGCTCATGTTGTCGAACGGCAGCACCGCAACGGCGGGCTTGGTAGAGTCCTTGCTGATGGGCGCCGCCGCAGCGGGCCGCATGCCCTGGCGCAATCGATACGCTCGAACGGGTGCGCTGATGTTCTTGAGGCTCTGCTCACCCATGTCATCAAACAGCGCCGTCGTCTTGCCCAACACCTCCTGATACACCTTACCCGACAAGCAGATGCCGCCCGGCTCGGCCAGCGTCTCGAGCCGCGCCGCGACGTTGACGCCGTCGCCGTAGATGTCGGAGCCTTCGCCGATCACATCGCCGAGGTTGATGCCGATTCGGAGCACGATGCGGCGCTCCTCGGCCACGCCCTCGTTGGCGGTCGCCATGCGCTTCTGGAGCTCGATCGCCGCCGCGACGGCATTGACCGCGCTCGCGTGCTCGATCAGTGCGCCGTCGCCCATCAGCTTGACGATGCGCCCCCGATGCTCCTTGATGACCGGCTCGAGGATCAAGATCCGCCGCTCACGCAACGCTGCCAGCGTCCCCGCCTCATCCGCCTCCATCAGGCGGCTGAAGCCGACCACGTCGGCAACGAGAATGGCAGCCAGGCGCCGTTCCATGCTCCCCCCTCCAGCTGGCCGAGAATAGTCAGCCGCCGCCGGGAACGCCAGCCAGTTGGCGGGTCAAAGGCCGAACAATGGTCAGCCCCAACCGAGGGCCTTCAAGGCGAGGCCCGAGTGCCAGATCTTCGTCATATGGCTGATCTTGTCGCCATCGAACTGCATGAGGTAGACGTAATCCGTCGCCACTTCCTTGGCGGTCGGCGGCTTGGGTCCGCCCTCGCCGGTATGCGTGCCGTGGAAGACTGCACAGGCCGAGACATTGCGGCGTTTCTCGTCGGTCGCAAAGGACTTCAGCTCATAGTGGCCGTCGGGCAGGGGTCCGAGCAGCCACTTCATCCACTCGCAGTACTTGTCGAGCGTAGTGATGTCGGCAAGCGGTTCGGCCTGCGCGGAGAAGGTCGCTCCCGGCTTGCAGTAGGCCTCGCAGGCGTCCCATCCCTTGCCCGTCTCGCACGCGACAAAGAATTTCTCGGCTGTCTCGGTGATCGACGCCATGGCGCAGCACTCCTTCAACTATCCGTCCGATTGAGAGCATCCGATCATGCCGCAAGAGACATGCTGACGGCAATGTGCGAATTTCCGATTTCCAATCAATGAGCCGTCGCTAGGCTAAGCAGAGCTCGCCAAAGTGGTCTTCCCGGTTTGGCGATAAAACTCTGCGAAAACAAAGGAATCTAAGCAGGCATTCGTTGGTCTTCCAACGAAAGTCTGCTTAGCCCCGCTAGCGTAAACGTACTATGGCCGTCAGGACATCGCCCATCTTGCCGAGTCACCCATGGTCGTTCTCCGGCCACCGCGGCAATCGGCAGGATCGCTTCCGACCAGGTCATCCCGTACGCGCGTGACCCGGTGTCCGCTGCAGGATGTAGAGCGGCCACGCCATTTCAATGATCCGCCCACGTATCAATATCGAACGTCGACTTCCACTATCTCTGCATAGCGTTACTCATCCGATGCTGCTGGCCAACCCCATCGAGTGGTCCGAGGCGCATGGAAGTTCAGGCGAGGCCGCACTGCTAGACCGAGCCTGGTCGTCGAGCCTCAGCCGGTACCCCCGTGGATATCTCGCGAGCATTGCATGCTCGCAGTTCGCGTCCACAACGCGAACTCGGTGCCCTCATACCACCTCCTGCCGTACATCCAACGCCGCCACCACTGCAGCGGCGAACTCGACAGGGGACAGTGCTGTCGCGGCGATATGCTGCGTGCGCGTCAAAAACAGGTGCACGTCCTCGGCAAACGGCGCCTCGTCCAGGCGCGCGACCAGGATCGGCTTGCGCAGGTCCTTGGCGAGGTAGATCTCCTCCTTCACGCTGTCGGACGCCATCGCGTTCGACGATGCGAACAGGAGCACCACCTGCGCGCCCCGCATGCCCTTCAGGATCTCGGCTCCCCAGGCCCGAGAGCCCGGTTTGATCCCCTTGCGGTCGATCCACACGCCGACGACGCGCGCAAGTCGGCTGAGGAGTTGATCGCAATGGCTCGCCGCGACGCAGAGCGCGCGGCGATCATTGAGGCGTTGATGACGAGGCAGGCGGGGGCGGTCGGCCCGGAGCGTCGGTGAAACGCTCGATCGTCCACACCTTGCCATCGCTATCACGGTAGGTCTGCATGACCCCGTCATCGCTGATGAGTGACCAGTCCGGCGGTTGCGCGGGCTGGAACAGCGGCCGAACGTGATCGGAGATCGCCGGTAGGGCTGCCGTGACCAGTATGATCACCACGGCAGCCTTCGCCCATTTCATCATGTCCACATCCCCGCCGTTCGTCCCGCGTCGGCTCTCACGAGAGCATGACCCACCATGGCCAGAAACGGCTCCGGCACCTACTCCATCCCCAACTCTTTCACGGCGGGCACAACCGCGTCCAGCAGCGCGGTCAACGCCAACTTCACCGATGTCGGCGCTGAAATCACCGGCTCGCTACCGCGTGACGGGCAGGCCGCCATGACCGGCCAGCTCAAGGCTGCAAGCGGGACGGCGGCAGCTCCTGGCATTACGTTTTCATCCGATCTGGACTGCGGGCTCTACCGGATCGGAGCGGACAATTGCGGCGCAGCCGTTGGCGGCACGAAGATCTTGGACGTTGACATTACATGCTACCGCACGCCGGGGCCCTGGATTTTGCGCGCTGTGGCGACCTGGTGGCGACCCAAACCTTAAAGTCTTGGCAAGCCATTTCCTAAGTCCTTGATTTTAATGGTCGGAGCGGGGAGATTTGAACTCCCGACCCCTAGTCCCCCAGACTAGTGCGCTAACCGGGCTGCGCTACGCTCCGACTGCGGCACCTTATTGCCCTACCGCGAGCGCGCGTCAACTGCGAAGGTGGGTGGAGTGCGGGCGGGCCACGCCGGCAGCGCGAGCCCACTCACCGGGCCGGACTGCGCAGCAGCAACCGTGCCGCCTCCAGCGCCTTCAGCGCCTTTGCCAGCTCCAGCTGCTCGCGCCTGCCGATCCGGCCACGGCTTTGGGCCGGCTGGCGGCTGGCCTCGGCCCGTCGCGCGGACCCGTTCATGCCGCTTCCCGTCACCATGGCGCCGTTGACCTGGGCTGCCCCGTTCACGGCCACCTCGCCCCTGGCTGCTCCTCCCACCTCGCCGTCGCCGAAATCCTTCACGAATTCCAGGCCATGCTCGCGCAGCACCTTCTGCACGCCCTTGATGGTGTAGCCCTCGTCATAGAGCAGGCGGCGGATGCCCTTCAGCAGCTCCACATCCTCGGGGCGATAATAGCGCCGGCCGCCGCCACGCTTCATCGGGCGCAGTTGCGGGAACTTGCCTTCCCAGAACCGGAGCACGTGCTTGGGCACATCGAGGTCGCCCGAGACCTCGCTGATGGTGCGGAATGCGTCGACAGATTTCTCCAATGCCCGTTCCCTTCCGCCGATCCGCCTCGCTCGAGCGCCGACATCGAGCGCGTCATGCCTCGCGGCGCTTGCGCTTTGCCTTTGGCATCGTCAGGCGCGTGTTGATCCGGTCCTTCATGATGTTGCTGGCGCGAAACACCAGCACTTTGCGTGGCGTGATCGGCACCTCTTTGCCGGTCTTGGGATTGCGTCCGATCCGCTCGCCCTTCTGGCGAATGCCAAACGAGCCGAACGAGGAGAGTTTCACCTCCTCGCCGAGCTCGAGGCAGGAGCAGATCTCCCCGATCACCATCTCGACCAACTCTTGCGATTCGTTGCGTGGCAGCCCGATCTGCTGCACCACCGCCTCGGCCAGATCGGCCCGTGTCAATGTCCGCTCGCCCATGCGCCCTCTAGCTCCCCTTGCATCGGCAACAACCGGTCGGAGGATAACCGAGAGCGAGGCGCGCGGTCAACTGATCCGCGACCTGCAAACACATGAAATGCAATAATTATTCGCCGGAGCCGCCGCCGCCCGGCTGCGGGCGCTCGGACTAGTTGTCTTCCGCGTTGAAGACTTTCTTCTTGCCGACGCCGCGGAACAGGCTCGCGAGCAGCGACTTCTCGCGCGCCGCAGTGGGGGTCTTGCGGCTGACGAAGTCGACGACCTGGCCATCCTCCATGCCGTAGTTGGCGGTGCGGTCGACGGTGCCGAACGGCGAGAAATAGATGGCAGCGACGCGGCGATCGACGATAGTCGGATTGAGGAAGGCGACCGACTGCGTGGTCGTGGTTGCGATGTAGTAGTAGACTTGCCCGTCGGCGGTCGACGTCGTATCGGGCGTGCCGAGGGTCTGCTTCACCTCGTCCTGGGTCATGCCCTGTTGCACGGCAGCGAGGTCGCTGTCGGCGAGCATGTGACCGTGCTTGTTGACCTGGGCGGCGCAGCCGGCGAGCAAAGCTGCCAGCATTCCCGCGGCAGTCAGTCGCCCCAAGCGCATGACAGAGCCGCTGATGCCGACGTGCTGACCTTTGGTCTTCCGCATGCTAGTGAGCCCCCATGGGAATCGGTCGCTGGTCCAGTCTCTCGATTTGCCTAGCCGCTCGTTGGCGGAAACACAATGGGCCTGCGCGGTTGCTGTCGTCGCGCCTTGTCGCGCTCGCAATCCAGGTCCGCTCGAGGGAGCGCATCGCATGCTCAAATGGCTGAACCGGCGACGCGACCGCGACCGCATTGCGCGCGCGCTTTATGGCTCCAGTGTGGCTGCCGCGCGCCGGCCGGCGTTCTACCTCGACCACGGCGTGCCCGACACCGTCGCCGGGCGGTTCGAGCTGCTGGTGCTGCATTTGTTCCTCATGCTCGACCGCCTGCGCGAGGGCGGTGAAACCCAGCAGGGAGGTGAACCTCAGCATGAATTGGCCCGCGAGCTGTCGGAGCAGATGTTCGAAGCGCTCGACGATGCCATGCGCGAGATGGGCGTGGGCGATCTGACGGTGCCAAAGAAAATGCACAAGGTGGCAGGCGCCTTCTATGGCCGGCTCGACGCCTATGCCGCCGCGCTCGCAAGCGCCGATCCGCTCGCCCTCGAGGGCGCGCTGAAACGCAATGTCTATGGCGAGGCGGAAGTCGAGTCCGCCAGGATTGGCGCCCTCGCCACCTATGTGCGATCTGCCCGCAGGGAGCTTGCCCGAGCCGACACGGCGGGGCTCATCGCCGGCGAGATCGATTTTCCAGCGATCGGGGAGGCCGAGAGATGAAGCACGACGAGAGCCGCAAGCAGCTCCCGCTCGCGACTGCCCGCTGGCGCATCGAGGCGGCGAAGGTCCCAGGCGGCGGATTGAAGATCGAGCTGGCGGCCAATGCCACGGAGCGCAAGGCGCTGGCTGCGGCGCTGGACCTCCTCGCCCTCGACCAGCTGCTGCTCAAAGGACTGTTGACCGGGCTATCGCGCGGCCGTTTCCGGTTGGTCGCGCGCCTCCAAGCCGAGTTCGCTCAACCCTGTGTGGTGACGGTCGAGCCGGTGGCGGCACGGATCGATGAGCCGATCGATCTCGAGTTCGTGCCACCCGAAAAACTGGCCTCGCCCAGCCGGCAGATCGACATCGATCCCAACGAGGAAGCGCCCGAGCCGATCGAGGCGGGCTGCATCGAGCTGGGGCGGGTCGTCTATGAGACGCTGGCGGTCGGCCTGCCGCTGTTCCCGCGCAGTGCGGCTACCGACACTGCCGCCCTCGGCGAGGAGGAAATGCCCAAGCCGGAAGGGCCGTTTGCCAAGCTCGAGGTGCTGCGCAAGAAGTAGCAGCCGCGGAACTGCTGGACTGTCCCGCCCTCGCAAGAAACACATCCTGGCTTCACCCGTCATCCTGGCCACGGGCCCGGCATCTTTAGCTCAGATCCCGGATCGAAGCCTTCGGCTTGGTCCGGGATGACGGGTG
>JANNSW010000442.1:0-12801 GCA_031403055.1 Hyphomicrobiaceae bacterium
CTTGACCGGATCGAGCCGGGACGCGCGCCAGGATGGGTAGATGGTTGCGAGCACGGCCAGCACGAAGGCCATGAAGACGATCATGGCCGTCTCGAACGGGTCCATCTGCGCGGGCAGCCGCGAGATGTAGTAGACGGTCGGATCGAACAGGGTGGTGCCGCTGATCCACGAGATGAAGCCGCGGATCTGCTCGCGATAGGTGAGGATGAGGAGGCCGAGAAAGAAGCCGGCGATGGTGCCAACGACGCCGATCGAGGCGCCGGTGATGAGAAACACCCGCATCACCGCGCCCTGGGAGGCTCCCATCGTTCGCAGGATGGCGATGTCGGGCCCCTTGTCCTTCACTAGCATCATCAGCCCAGAGATGATGTTGAGCATCGCAACGATCACGATCAGCGACAGGATCATGAACATCACGTTGCGCTCCACATCGAGCACGGTGAAGAAGGTCTCGTTGCGTTTCTGCCAGTCGGTGAGAAACACGCTCGCGCCCACGTGCTTGCGGATGTCGGCGGCACGCGCTTGCACCTGCTCGGGATCGTCGAGCAGCACCTCGATCACATGGACACGGCCGGGCTGGTCGAAATAAGCCTGCGCCTCGCCGAGCGGCATGAAGGCGACCGTGCGGTCGTATTCCGACATGCCGAGCTCGAAGATCGCCGAGACCGGATAGCTCTTCAAGGTCGGCTTGACGCCGAAGATGGTGGTCTTGCCGCGCGGATTGACGAGGGTGACGAGGTCGCCGACATTGACACCGAGCTCGTTGGCGAGCCGTAGCCCGAGCGCAACCGAGCTCGATCGATCGAAGCCTTCCAGCGACCCGAAGCGCAAATTGCCCGCGACCAATTTGAGCTTCTGGATGTCCTCGCCCTTCATGCCACGCACGAACGCTCCCAGCGCCTTCAGCTGGGTCATCATCATCACCTGCCCCTCGATCAGGGGAAGGGCCGCCTTGACCCCGGCGACCTCCTGCATCTTGCGCACGACGGCCTCGTAGTCGTCGAACGGCTCACCGATCTTGGTTGCGATGATATGGCCGTTGAGCCCGAGCATCTTGTCGTAGAGCTCGGCCCGGAAGCCGTTCATCACCGCCATCACGACAATGAGAGTCGCGACCCCCAGCATGACGCCGAGAAAGGAGAACCCGGCGATGACGGAGATGAAGCCTTCCTTGCGGCGGGCGCGCAGATAGCGGCTGGCCAGCATCCACTCGAAGGCCGAGAACGGCGGTGTGCCTGCGGCGGGTAACCGGGCGGGCGGGTTTGCGAGCGGCTTCACGCGATGCGGACCCCGGCAGCGACGGCAGCCGCCACCTTGGCGAGTGCTGCCTCCGGTGTCAGCGTCTCGCGCGCTCCGCTCTTCCTGTCCTTCACCTCCACGGTCCCATCCTTCAGCCCCTTGGGCCCGACAATCACCTGCAATGGTAGCCCGATCAGATCCATGCCCGTGAACTTGGCACCGGCCCGCTCGTCCTGATCGTCGTAGAGCACATCGACGCCCGCAGTTCCGAGCTTGGCATAGAGATCCTCGCACGCCGCATCCGTCGCCTTGTCGCCCGACTTCAGATTGATGAGGCCGGCGTGGAACGGAGCGACCGGTAGCGGCCAGACGATCCCGGCATCATCATGGCACGCCTCGATGATGGCGCCCACCAGCCGTGACACGCCCACGCCGTAGGAGCCCATCTGCACGGTGATCATCTTGCCGTCGGGTCCCTGCACGCGGCAGCCGAGCGGCTCGGAGTACTTGGTGCCGAAGAAGAAGATATGGCCGATTTCGATGCCGCGTGCCTCGACGCGCTTTTCCTGGGGCACCTCACGCTCGAAGCGCGCCGCGTCGTGCTGGTCGTCGGTTGCGGCATATTTCGAGGTCCAGGTCTTGAAGATCGGCTCCAGATCGCTGTCGAAATCGGTGTCGGCGGCAGGCACCGCGCCTGCGATCAAGTCGCCATGGCAGTAGACCTTGCTCTCGCCGGTCTCGGCCAGGATGACGAACTCGTGGCTGAGGCTGCCCCCGATCGGTCCGGATTCCGCAGCCATTGGGATGGATTTGAGGCCCATGCGCGCAAACGTCCTGAGGTAGGCGACGAACATGCGGTTGTAGGCGCGCTTTCCCTCCTCCGGCGACAGGTCGAACGAGTAGGCGTCCTTCATCAGGAACTCGCGCCCGCGCATCACGCCGAAGCGCGGGCGGACCTCGTCGCGGAACTTCCATTGGATGTGGTAGAGGTTGCGCGGCAAATCCTTGTAGGAGCGCACGCCATCGCGGAAAATCGCGGTGATCAGCTCCTCGTTGGTCGGACCATAGAGCATCTCGCGATCGTGGCGATCGGGGAAGCGCAGCATCTCCTTGCCATAGGCCTCGTAGCGCCCGCTTTCGCGCCAGAGGTCGGCCGACTGCACCGTCGGCATCAGCACTTCGATTGCGCCGGCGCGGTTCTGCTCCTCCCGCACGATCTGCTCGATCTTTTTCAGGACCCGGAACCCCGCCGGCAGCCAGGAGTAGATGCCCGCGCTCGACTGCCGGATCATGCCGGTGCGCAGCATCAACTGGTGCGAGACGATCTCCGCCTCCTTGGGCGTGTCGCGCAGGACGGGCAGGAAATAGCGGCTGAGGCGCATGGTCGATGGTCTCTGGGTGTCGAGGTCGCGGCGATCGGACGAGTGGCGGACGAGTGGCGGGATGCGGCGCCCGGCCCGCAAGCAGGCCCCTCGCCTGCAGCAGCTGAGGCCGCTCTTAGCCATTTCCGGCAGACGAAGCAATGGCAAGGGCGGTCCGCACCGGCCAAATGGGCATCGCGACTCCTGCATGGCCGTGGACATCCGACAGACTGTGGCAGGATTGTGATGACAGCGACTTCTCCACAGGCGCCACCGTCGTACTCCCGTCAAAAACAATGACAGCGCGTTACAAGTTGGCTATGCTTCTCGTGCGCTGATCGAAGGCGTGGCGACCGGACCAAGAGCACAATCGCCATACCGGTCCAAGTCTTGGGAGGACGAGGCGGACAGGCTGCTCCCTGGAGAGCGACCGTCCCCTGTTGGAAGGGGCTCAAACGCCGGTCAATCGGTGATAGCCCAAAGCCGTTTCGATCGCCACTGGCGATCCAGAGCAAGGTCCTAGCGGGCCTTGCTTTTTTGTTTTGGACCCGGCTCGAATCCCGGCGATCTCACCTATGTGCCGATGCCGAGGTCGACCAGCCGGAATTCGATCACGGCATAGACAATTGCGAATACGACGGTGGCAATCGCCGTCGTCCAAAGCGCCTTGCTCAGCATCCGCGGCTCGCTCGGCGCGCTCTCGGCACTACCGGGTACGATCTCGCCCGCTTCCTGCTGCGTGCGCACGCCAAAGGGCAGCACCGCGAACAGCACGGTCCACCAGATGATGAAGTAGAGGGCGAGCGAGAGGGTGAGGGTCATAGGAGGAGGTTACAGGTTTTAGGTTTCAGGTGTTAGGGGGAAAGAGTCTGCACTTTTCCCCGACCCCTAATCCCACTCAAGAAACACATCCTGGCATCACCCGTCATCCCGGACGGCCAAAGGCCGATCCGGGATCTTCGCCGGCAGGGCCGCGCCTGTGGCCAAGATCCCGGATCGCCGCTGGCGCGGCGTCCAGGATGACGGGTGGATGGATATGCGCGAGACGTTTCCTCGAACCCGCATTCCGGCACCGCCGGTTGATGGGCTAATCCCTAATCCCTAATCCCTAGGCTTCCTCCAGCTCGACGAGCGTACCGTTGAAGTCCTTGGGATGCAGGAACAGCACCGGCTTGCCGTGGGCGCCGATTTTGGGCGTACCGTCACCGAGCACGCGAGCGCCGGCCGCTTGCAACCTGTCGCGCGCAGCCAGAATGTCGGGGACCTCGTAGCAGACGTGGTGGATGCCGCCCGAGGGGTTCTGCTCCAGGAACTTGGCAATTGGGGAGCTATCGCCGAGCGGCTCCAAGAGCTCGATCTTGGTGTTGGAGAGCGTGATGAACACGGTCGACACGCCATGCGCGGGCTGCGGCACGATGCCCGAGACGTCGGCGCCGAGGGTCTCGCGATAGAGACGCGCCGCCGCCTTGATGTCCGGCACTGCGATCGCGACGTGATTAAGGCGGCCGATCATCAGAACCTCGGGAGTAGGGAGTGGGGAGTAGGGACCGAAACCTACTGCCCACTCCCTACTCCCCACTCCCTCACTTCACAACACCGTCACCAGCACCTTGCAAATGGGCCTTTTGCCCCAGGCCTCGTTGACGGCTGACCGTGCCGCCCGCGAAATGGCGTCCCGCACGAGTGCGGGGTCCTTGCGGCGCGCACGCGGAATGCTCTCGAGCGCGCCCTCGACCGCATCGAGCACCTTGTCCTCCATGGCCATGCCGCTCGCCGTCTCGAACGGAATGCCGTCGAGCGCCACTTCCGGGTCGGCCGCGATGTCGCCATTCCTCTCCAGCACGACCGAGACTGCGACGAGGCCGACGAAGGCGAGCTTGCGCCTGAGCCTGACGGGGCCGTCCTCGTCGGGCACGATCAGGCTGCCATCGCGAAAGAGCCGGCCGACGGGAGCCTTGTCCACCAGCTCGGGCGGCCCGGGCAGCAGGCGCACGATGTCGCCATTGCGCATCCGTACGACGTTGGGAATGCCGAGCGAGCGGCCATAGCGGGCGTGCTCCTCCAGATGGCGTGGCTCGCCGTGCATCGGGATCAGCGTTTGTGGCCGGCACCATTCGTAGATCTGCTTCAACTCGCCGCGACGGGGATGGCCGGTCACATGCACCAGCCGGTCGGCGTCGGTGATGGTCTGGATGCCCTGGTCGGCGAGGCCATTCAGCAGCCGGCCGACCGACTTCTCGTTGCCGGGAATGGTGCGCGAGGAGAAGATGACGAGGTCGCCGGCGCCGAGCGACACGGCCGGGTGCTCGCGCGCCGCAATGCGGGCAAGCGCTGCCCGCGGCTCGCCCTGGCTGCCGGTGCACAGCGCCAGCACCTGGCGCCGGTCGAAATGGCTGAACGCGTCCTGGTCGTGATAGCGGAAGCCTTGCGGCAGATAGCCGGTCTCCTTGGCCGCTTCGATCATGCGATGCATGGCGCGACCGACAATGACGAGCTCGCGCCCCGCGGCCCGCGCCGCATCCGCAACCGAGCGGATCCGGGCGATGTTGGAGGCAAAGGTCGTGACGGCGACACGGCCCTTGGCCGACTTGATCACCTCGGCAATCGAGGCGCCAACCGCCTGCTCGGAAGGAGAGACGCCTTCACGCAGCGCGTTCGTCGAGTCGCAGATCATCACTGCGACGCCCTCCTCGCCCAGCGCCCTCAGCTTCTTCTCGTCGGTCGGCGCGCCGGTGATGGGGTCGGCGTCGATCTTCCAGTCGGCGGTGTGGACGACGAGGCCGAGCGGCGTCCTGATCACCACGGCATTGGGCTCCGGGATCGAATGGGCAACCGTCACCAGCTCGACGTCGAAAGCCCCGATCCGCAGCCGGGATCCGAGCGCGATCTCGCGGATCGGCAGGTCGAGGCCGGGTCGCTCCGCGAGCTTTGCCCTCAGTAGTGCTGCCGTGAACGGGGTCGCATAGATCGGCGCCTGCAGCCGCGGCCAGAGATCGACAACCGCGCCGAAATGATCCTCGTGGGCATGAGTCAGCAGGATGCCGTCGAGATCGCCCCGGCGTTCGGCGATGAAGGTGGGGTCGGGCAGCACGACGTCCACGCCCGGCTCCTGCTCGCCGGGAAAGGTAATCCCGAGATCGACCATCAGCCAGCGTCGCTGGTGCTCGGGGCCGAGCCCGTAGAGATAGAGATTCATCCCGATCTCGCCGATGCCGCCGAGCGCGGTGAACACGAGCTCGCCCGGATTGTCGCCCCGTCTTGGTTTCGCCGCCATTCCTGCCCCGATCTCCTCCCCGCGGGCGTTGCATCGCCGCGGCCGTCGCATGCCTATTCAGTCGCGCTGCCCGCCGCCTCAGCCCGGAGCGATCGTCACGTCGCCGAATGCGATGCGCACGATCGAGCCGGACTCGCTGCGCAGCAGGAGCGCCCCGTCGATGTCGATGCTGTCGAACCGTCCCGTCACGGCGCCCCGGCCGGTGTTGACGCTGAGGCCGGTGCCTGATGGGACGGAGCGCTCGAGCCAAGCCTGCCGGATGGCGGCAAACCCCGCCCCTTCCTGCCACTTGTCGAGCCAATGATGGAACGATCGGGCGAGCGCTGCAACCGCCTCGTCCGTGTCCGTGCCGATTTCGAGCACAGCAAGGCATGTCGCCTGACGTCCGAGGTCCGCGGGTGCGTTCGCAACATTCAGTCCCACGCCGATCACGGCGTCGAGCCTGCCCTCGATCCGCACTGCGCTCTCGACCAGGATGCCGGCGAGCTTGGCGGGCCCGACGAGGAGGTCGTTGGGCCATTTGAGCCGGAGTGCCGGCGAGCGCCCGCGCCGGGTGGCGAGTGCTTCGACGGCCTCGAGCACGGCAACGCCTGCGACCAGCGACAGGCCGGCGGCCTCGCGGGGACCGCAACCGAGGTCGAGCAGCAGCGAAGCATGGAGATTGCCCGTTGGTGACGCCCAGGCGCGGCCGCTGCGGCCCCGGCCAGCCGTCTGGCGGCGCGCGGTCACCCAGAGCGGTCCGCGTTGGCCGGCCGCGGCCTGCCGCAACGCCTCCGAGTTGGTCGAGTCGATCTCATCGAGCGCGAGCAGCCGCACCGCGCCCGGCCATCCCTGCCCGGCGGGGGCCACGGCTAGAACAGGCTCTTGGCCGCAGCCTCGGCCGCCGACACCAGGGGACCGGGGAAGACCGCGTAGAGCGGGAACACGATCAGGCCTGCCAGCACCAGCACCGCCCAGAGCGAGCCCGGCGCCGGCTGGAAGGCCTCCGCCGGCTCGTCGAAGAACATGATCTTGACAATGCGCAGATAGTAGTAGGCGCCGATCACGCTGGCGACCACACCGATCACCGCGAGACCGTAGAGCCCTTCCTTGATTGCCGGCAGGAACACGTAGAACTTGGCGAAGAAGCCTGCCATTGGCGGAATGCCGGCGAGCGAGAACAAGAGGATCGCCATCAATGCCGCCATCGGCAGATTGGTGCGCGCAAGGCCGGCGAGTTGGTCGATCTCCTCGACCATCACATCGGCACGTCGCATGGAGAGGATCGCGGCGAACGTGCCCAGCGTCATCACCAGATAGATCGCCAGATAGACGAGCACGCCACTGGTCCCTTCCGGACTCGCCGCGGCAAGACCGACCAACGCGTAGCCGACGTGCCCGATCGAGGAATAGGCCATCAGCCGCTTGATGTTGTGCTGGCCGATCGCCCCGAACGCGCCCAGCAGCATCGAGGCGATGGCCAAGAACACGACGATCTGCTGCCATTGCGCCTCGATGCCGGGAAACGCGGCCTGCATGGTGCGAACGAACAGCGCCATGGCGGCGATCTTGGGGGCGGCTGCAAAGAACGCGGTGACGGGTGTGGGCGCGCCTTCGTAGACGTCGGGCACCCACATGTGGAACGGCACCGCCGCGACCTTGAAGGCGAGGCCCGCGATCAGGAACACGAGGCCGAAGATGATGCCGATCGAGGAGCCGGCGCCGGGAGCGGAGACGGCTGCGGCGATCTCGCGGAAATGGGTCGAGCCGGTGAAGCCGTAGATGAGGGAGGCGCCGTACAGCAGCATGCCCGATGAGAGCGCGCCGAGGACGAAGTATTTGAGCCCGGCCTCGCTCGAGCGCAGCGAGTTGCGCCGGAACGCCGCGATCACGTAGAGCGCCAGACTCTGCATCTCGAGCCCGAGATAGAGCGTGATGAGATCGCCTGCCGAGATCATCGCCATCATGCCGGTGGTCGCCAGCAGCACCAGCACCGGGTACTCGAATTTGAGGATGCCGGCCTCGCGAAAATAGTCGAGCGACATCAGCAGCGTGACCGCCGCGCCGCCGAGCACCAGGATCTTCAGGAAGCGGCCGAAGCCATCGACGATGTAGGCGCCGCCGCTCAGCTCGATCGTCTGATCGCCAAACCGGGCGACCATCACCGCGGCGACCGCAAGCGTCAGGATCGCGATCCACGACACCAGCGGGCCCACCTCCTCGCGTTGAAATGCGCCGAGCATCAGCAGCGCCATCGCCGTGACGATGAGCAGAAGCTCAGGGTGGACGCCCTCGAGTTGCATCAGCAGTTCGAACACGATCGTTTCCCTCGGATGTCTGCTCAGGGCGCCATGGCGAGCGTTGCGGCCTTGGCGAGTTGAAGCCCCGCCTCGTAGTCAGCGATCAGCTTGGTGACGGCAGCGGCGGTCGGATCGAGCAGCGGCGCGGGCCAGAAACCGAACAGGATGGTCAGGATGACGAGGGGAGCCATCACCACGATCTCGCGCAGGTTCATGTCGGCAATGCTCTTCAGGCTCGCCCGCTCGAGCTTGCCGAAGATCATGCGCCGGTAGAGCCAGAGTGCGTAGGCAGCCGACAGGATCACCCCGGTCGTCGCCAGGAATGCGACCCAGCTGTTGACCCGGAAGGCGCCGATGAGCGTCAAGAACTCGCCGACGAACCCGCTGGTGCCGGGCAGCCCGAGATTGGCCATGGTGAACACCATGAAGCAGAAGGCAAAGATCGGCATCCGCTCCACCAGCCCACCATAGGCCGCGATCTCGCGCGTGTGCATACGGTCGTAGACGATGCCGACGCACAGGAACAAAGCCGCCGACACCAGCCCGTGCGACAGCATCTGGAAGATGCCACCCTGCAGGCCCTGCGCAGTGATGGTGAAGACGCCCATGGTGACGAAACCCATATGGGCAACGGAGGAATAGGCAATCAGCTTCTTCACGTCCTCCTGCGCCAGCGCGACCAGCGAGGTGTAGATGATGGCGACGACCGAGAGCACGAACACGAGCGTCGCGAGCTGGTCGCTCGCAACCGGGAACATCGGGATCGAGAAGCGCAGGAATCCGTAGCCCCCCATCTTCAGGAGAATGCCGGCGAGGATGACCGAGCCCGCGGTCGGCGCCTCCACGTGCGCATCCGGCAACCAGGTGTGCACCGGCCACATCGGCATCTTGACGGCGAAGGAGGCAAAGAAGGCAAGCCACAGCCAGGTCTGCATCGCGGCCGGAAAGGTCCCGGGCTTCAGCAGCGTCTCGATGTCGGTCGTCCCCGCCTGCCAGTACATGGCCATCAGGGCGAGCAGCATCAGCACCGACCCCAGCAGCGTATAGAGGAAGAACTTGAAGCTCGCGTAGACCCGCCGCTTGCCGCCCCAGATGCCGATGATGAGGAACATCGGAATGAGGCCGCCCTCGAAAAACAGATAGAAAAGCAGCAGGTCGAGCGCGGAGAAGACACCGAGCATCAGCGTTTCCAGCACCAGGAACGCGATCATGTACTCCTTCACGCGGGTCTCGATCGCCTCCCAGGAGGCGAGAATGCAGAGCGGCATCAGGAAGGTCGTCAGGATGATGAACAGCATCGAGATGCCATCGACACCCAGCTTGTAGGCGATCGAGGACCCGATCCAGTCATGGCGCTCGACGAACTGGAAGCCCGGATTGGTCTGGTCGAAATCCCACCAGATCGCCAGCGAGACCCCGAAGGTAATCAGCGTGGTCCAGATCGCCGTCCAGCGGGCGTTGCGCCTGGCATCCTTGTCGTCGCCGCGCACGGTCAGCATGATCAGCACCGCACCGAGCAGCGGCAGGAAGGTGACGGTCGAGAGGATCGGCCAATTGGTCACCATGACGCTCAGCCTCCTCTGCCGACGAAGCGCCAGACATTGTCATAGAGCGCGTGGCGCATCGCATCGGGCATCGAGAATAGCGTTGCAATCACAGTCACGCCGATCAGCATGACGAAGGCATAGTGATAGACGTAGCCGGTCTGCAGCCTCACCACGCGCCCCGTCACGTCCTGCACCCGCGCCGCAATCCCATCGGGGCCCAGACCGTCGATGATCGCGCCATCGCCCGTCTTCCAGAGCGCCCGGCCGAGCCAGCGCACCGGCCTGACGAGCAGCCAGTCATAGAGCTCGTCGAAGTACCATTTGTTGAGGAGGAACAGGTAGACCGGCCGGAAGGTCGAGGCGAGCGTCTCGGGGATCGCGGGCGCAACCATGTAGAACAGCCAGGCGAGCGCAAAACCACCTGCCATCATCAGGAATGGCAGCCAGCGCACCAGCTCGGGCACGTGGTGGGCCGCTTCGAGAATGCGGTTCTGCGGCCCGGTGAAGATCGCGCCCTTCCAGAACTGGGCATAGCCCTCGCCGACGAACTCGTGATGAAAGGCGATGCCGGCGACGAGGGCGCCGAGCGCCAGCACCATCAGTGGCACCAGCATCACCCAGGGACTCTCGTGGGCGTGCTCGAGCACCTCGTGGTCGGCGCGGCTCTTGCCATGGAAGGTGAGGAGCATCAGCCGCCAGGAATAGAACGAGGTCAAGAATGCCGCGATCACGACCAGATAGAACGCGTAGTCCGCCGCGGGGGCCTGCGAGGCAAAGGCCGCCTCGATGATGGTGTCCTTGGAATAGAACCCCGACGTGCCGACGAGGCCGGGAATGCCGACGCCGGTCAATGCGACGGTACCGATCAGCATCATCGCCCAGGTGATCGGCACCTTGTGGCGGATGCCACCCATCTTCCGGATGTCCTGCTCATGGTGCATGGCGTGGATGACGGAGCCGGCACCGAGGAAGAGAAGCGCCTTGAAGAAGGCGTGCGTGAACAGGTGGAAGATGCCGGCCGAATAGGCGCCGAGCCCGCAGGCGACGAACATGTAGCCGAGCTGCGAGCAGGTGGAGTAGGCGATCACCCGCTTGATGTCGTTCTGGACGAGGCCGACGGTGGCGGCAAAGAACGCGGTGGTCGCGCCGACGATGGTGACGACGGTCAAGGCTGTCGGCGACTGCTCGAACAGGGGCGAGAGCCGCGCCACCATGAAAACGCCCGCCGTCACCATGGTCGCGGCATGGATCAGCGCGGAGACGGGCGTCGGGCCTTCCATGGCGTCGGGCAGCCAGGTGTGCAGCAGGAATTGCGCCGACTTGCCCATCGCCCCCATGAAGAGCAAGAGGCACAGCACCGTCATCACGTCGAGATCCCAGCTCAGGAACCCCATCGTCTTGCCGGCTTGGCCTGGAGCGGCCGCGAACACCGTGTCGTAGTCGATCGAGCCGAACACGAAGAAGATGCCGAAGATGCCGAGCGCGAAGCCGAAATCGCCGACCCGGTTGACGATGAAAGCCTTGATGGCGGCGGCGTTGGCTTCCGGCTTGTGGTACCAGAAGCCGATCAGGAGATAGGACATGAGGCCGACGCCCTCCCAGCCGAAGAACAGCTGCAGGAGGTTGTCGCTGGTGACGAGCGCCAGCATCGCAAAGGTGAAGAGCGAGAGATAGGCGAAGAAGCGCGGCCGGTAGGGGTCCTCGGCCATGTAGCCGATCGAGTAGAGGTGCACGAGGCTCGAGATCGTCGTCACTACGACCAGCATGACGACCGTCAGCGTGTCGACGCGGATCGACCAGGCCGCCTCCAGCTCGCCCGAGGAGACCCAGCGCATCAGCTCGATCTTTTGCGCGCCCCCGCCTTGGCCCGCGCCCAGCCCCACGTCGAAAAACACGATCCATGACAGCACCGCCGCGACCAACAGCAGTCCGGTCGTGACGATCTCGCAGGGGCGCGGCCCGATCAGCCGGCCGAGGAAGCCGGCAATCAGCGCGCCGAGCAGGGGGAGGAGGACGATCGATTGGTAGATCATGGGTGTGCCGCTCTGCTTGGGCTTGGGCTTGGGCTTGGGCAGCGGGCAGCGGGCAGCAGGCAGCGGACCCGTGAGGAGCCACCCTGCTGCCCGCTGCCTGCTGCCAGCTGCCGCATCTATCAACCCTTCATCATGTTGATGTCCTCGACCGCGATCGAGCCGCGGTTGCGGAAATAGACGACGATGATCGCGAGCCCGATCGCGGCCTCCGCCGCCGCGACCGTCAGCACCAAGAGCGCGAACACTTGCCCCGTGAGATCGCCCAGATGGGCCGAGAACGCGACGAGGTTGATGTTGACGGCGAGCAGCATCAGCTCGACCGACATCAGAATGACGATCACGTTCTTGCGGTTGAGGAAGATGCCGAAGATCCCCAGCGTGAGCAGGATCGCGGCGACCGTCAGGTAATGTCCGAGGCCGATGGTCACGGGCGGCCTCCCGACCGGATTCCCCCCTTCTCCCATCGGGAGAAGGGTAGAGCGCCTTGGCCCGGCGCCGCCGGGCTTAGGCGCTCGGGATGAGGGGATTGCGCAAGGCTCGACCCCTCATCCGGCCGGCTTCGCCGGCCACCTTCTCCCCAAGGGGAGAAGGAAAAAGAGGGATCGCTCAGCAGCCGCATCATTACTACCTCCTCGCATCTCTCGGAATGATCGCTTCCCCCGGCGCGACCTTCACCAAGGCGACCGCCGTTGCCGGATGCCGCGCCACCTGCGCCGCGACCGACTGGCGCTTGACGCCTTCCTTGTGGTGGAGCGTCAGCACGATCGCGCCGATCATCGCGATCAGTAGAATGAGCCCCGAGGCCTCGAAAAACAGCAGATAGTCGGTATAGAGCACGCGCCCGAGCGCTTCGGTATTGGTGATGCCGGTTGCGGCGGCATCGGGCGAGGGCGCTGCAATGCGTGCGACCAGATCCGGCGTGACCGCCCAGGAGCCGAGGAAAAAGATCAACTCGGCCGCAAGCGCCAGCCCGACGAGCCCACCGAGCGGGGCGTGCTGCATGTAGCCTGCCTTCAGCTCGGCGAAATCGACATCGAGCATCATCACGACGAACAGGAACAGCACCGC
>JANNSW010000443.1:0-11788 GCA_031403055.1 Hyphomicrobiaceae bacterium
GCGTTTCGCGGCAACGATCTGGCGACATTGAAGGAAGCCGCCGATACGTTGCGCAAGGCGAGGCGGGTTTTTGCGGTGGGCGTCGGCGGCATGCACGCGCTCGCGGCCTATCTGCACTACGTCGCCAGGATGGCGCTGCCCGATGTCCGGCTGGCCGAGCCGGCGATGGCGAGCATGATCGACGAGCTGACCGACGTCGAGCCCTCGGATGTGATCGTCCTACTCTCGGTCGAGCCCTATGCCGCGGAAACGGTGCGGGTGGCGGAGTTCGTGGTCCGGCGCAAGGCCCGTCTCGTCGCCATCACCGACAGCCGGGCTTCCCCGATTGCGCCGTTGGCCTCGACGCTCCTGCTGGCGCCGACAGCGACGCCTCAGTTCTTTCCCTCGCAGGCGGCCGTGATCGCGCTGATCGAGACACTGATTGCCCTGATCGTGTCGCACGGCGACAAGCACGTGCTCGAGCGCATCGAGCGGGCCGACCGTCACCGGCGCGAGTCGGGCATGTACTGGCCGCGCAAGAGCTGAGCTGCACGGCAGTCTTGCCGTCGACGATAACGAGTCGGTAGGGATGTTTGTGCGCAGCGAATTAACGAATGATCGTTAGCATTGGATCGAAATATGGGTCTGAACTTGGTCCTGGTCGCAGCTTGCGCGCTGGTGGATGCCGATGGTCGAGTGCTGCTGGCGAAACGTCCTGCGGGTCGTTCGATGGCAGGCCTCTGGGAGTTTCCCGGCGGCAAGGTCGAGGCGGGTGAGGCACCCGAGGAAGCTCTGATCCGGGAGCTCCGCGAGGAGCTCGGGATCGAGGTTCCGGCGCGGTGTCTCTCGCCTTTCACCTTCGCTAGCCACCGCTACGACGGTTTCCATCTGCTGATGCCGCTCTACGTCTGCCGCAACTGGCAGGGAGAGGCGGAAGCAAGGGAAGGCCAGGAGCTGGCCTGGGTCAGGGCCAACCGGATGGGCGACTATCAGATGCCACCGGCCGACGAGCCCTTGCGGGCGATGCTGCGGGACCTGTTGTAGGGACGTGAGGAGAGCGCGGTGGCCACAAGCAGCAAGACGAAGCGAGCGGCGCCTGCCACGCTCGCGGCTGCCAGCAAGGCCACGCCGGTGACAGCGCGCTTCGCCAGCTGCACCTCGGGCGCAACCTCGGTCGAGTACGGGCTGATCGCTGCCATCGTGTTCCTCGGCATCATCGCCTCGGTCTCGTCGCTGAAGCAGCCGTTGAACGACATCTTCGAAAGCGTCACGATCAATTTTCAGGCGATCCTGGGCTCTTGATCGGGCGGGCGGATCGCTCCCTCGTCCCGAGCGCGTCGGCGAGCCTGGCTGCGGCGTTGCCGGGCTTCAGCGGCTTCTGCTGGTCTGGATGGGGCGCCCAACCGGTCAAGGTCACGATCTCGAAGGTCGCGCGCACGCGGCCGCTTTCGGCGGGAAAGCGCTCGGCGTAGATTTCGGCGGCCCTTGCGAGCGTGTCACGGCGCAGCGGTCGCCGGCTGCGCTCGGTGAGCGCATTGCCCCCACCCATGCCACGCAGATCGTCGATCAGGCCGAGCAGCGAGGAATAGGTCACAGTCAAGGTTTCGCTGTCGGCGACCGGCAGCGCAAAGCCCGCGCGCTGGAGCAGTTGCCCCAGCTCGCGGACGTCGGCGAAGGGGGCCACCCGCAAGCCCGCGCCGCCTGTCGTCTCCGCTTCGGCCGCGGCCAGCGCCTCGCGCAACTCGCAGAGCGTGCGTCCGCCCAGCAGGCTTGCGAGGAAGAGTCCATCGGGACGGAGCGCGCGCCTGGCTTGCACCAGAGTGCCCGGCAGGTCGTTGACGAGCTGCAGGGCGAGCGCGGAGACGATCAGGTCGATCGAGCCTTCGCGGAGTGGCAAGACCTCCTCGTCGGCAACGAGCCTCGGGTGGGCGCCACGTCCCTCGGGTCCGGTCGAGGGCACCGCCCGGATGACGGCACCCACCGATCCCCCGCGCTCGAGGTGCAACGCGAGTTGCCCGCTTCGCGAGCCGAGATCGACAGCGAGGGCGAAGCTCCGCCGCACTGCCGCCAGCCGCTCGGCAAGGTCGCTCGCCACATGCTCGAGCAGGAACCCGTGCGATGTGAGCCCACGCGCCGCACGGGCGAAGCGCCAGCGCACCAGCGTCCGGTCGAAGATCTGCGGCGCGGTGGACATCGGGGGCTCAGGCGATCCCTTCTGCCTTCAGATCATCGAGGGTCGCGACGATGCCCGCCCGCAACATGGCGACGAGGTCGTCGATCTGCTCGCGGCTGAGCACCAGGGGCGGCGAGATCACGTTGAGCGGCCCGATCGGGCGGACGATGAGGCCGAGCCGCTCGCAATGGCCGGAGATGCGCTTGCCGATGTTGACCTTGTCGGGGAAGTGCTCGCCTGTCTTTGGATCGGCGACGTTCTCGACGCACATCATGAAATGACTGCCGCGCACATCGCCGACGATCGGCAGGTCGTGCAGCTCGTGCAGCTTCTCCTCCAGATAGGGCCCGAGCCGGCGCACGTGCCCGCACAGGTCGTCGCGCTCGATCAGGGCGATGTTGGCATTCGCCGCCGCGCACGCGACCGGGTGCCCGGAATAGGTGAAGCCCATGGAGAGCCAGCCATCGGGGTCGGGCGCCGAGATCACGTCGTAGATCGCGTCCGAGAAGATGGCGGCGCCCAGCGGCTGGTAGCCCGAGGTCAGGCCCTTGGCGCAGACGATGATGTCGGGCTCGATCCCAAACACGTCCTTGGAGGCGAACCAGGCCCCGAGCCGGCCGAAGCCCGTCACTACTTCGTCCGACACATAGAGGATGTCGTGCTCGCGGCAGAGCTCGCGCGTTGCCACGTGGTAGCCGGCCGGCGGCACGATCACCCCGCCCGCGCCGAGCACGGGCTCGGCGAAGAACATGCCGACATTGCGCGGCCCGACCTCGCGGATCTTTGCCTCCAGCTCCGCGATCAGCCAGTCGCAGAAGCGGTCCTCGGCGACGCCCGCCGGGCGCCGGTAGGAATTGGGTGAGGACACATGATGGATGGTGCCGGCCGGATAGTCGAAATGGGGCGAGCGGTCGCCCGGCTTGCCCGAGATCGAGGCCGTCAGAGTGGTCGCGCCGTGATAGGCGTCGATCCGGCTGATGATGTGCTTCTTCTCCGGCTTGCCGCGGCGGTTCTGGTAGAACTGGTTGAGCCGCACCGCGAGATCGTTGGCGGTCGAGCCGCCGCAAGTGAAGATCACATGATTGAGGCTGCCGGGCGCGAGCTCGGCGAGCTTGGCGGCCAGCTCGGATGCCGGCACGTTGGTGGTATCGACGAACGAGTTGAAGAAGGCGAGCCGGCGCGCCTGATTGGCGATCGCTTCCACGATCTCCTCGCGGCCATAGCCCACATTCACGCACCAGAGCCCGGCGATGCCGTCGAGATAGCGCTTGCCGGCGGCGTCGAAGACATAGGCGCCCTCGCTCGCCGACATCACGAGCGAGCCGTCCTGCTTGAAGCTGTCGAAATGCGTCCAGGGATGGACGAAATGATCCCGGTCCTTCCGCCAGATGTCTATGGCCTGGTTGTGGTCGAGGGTTGCGGGCTGATGCAGCGTCATGGCTCGAGTCCTTGGAGGTCGGGCGACCTGGTCGCTGTGCCGGTCCTGCCCTCGAGCGCAGTGAAGCACCCGCCGCCAGTTTCGGCAACCGCGGGGCTATTGCATCTGCGCTCGCAACGCGGCGGCAGCGGCAAGGGGGGACAGCACGACGCTCGCCACGCTGAGCGCGCACAGGATCAGGAATGGCTGGAGAAAGGATCCAGGCCCGGTGACGACCGCGTCGATGCTGACGACCCCGAAGATCAGCACCGGCACATAGAGCGGCAGCACCAGCAGCGACAGCAGCAGGCCGCCGCGCCGGAGCCCCAGCGTCAGGGCCGCCCCGATCGTGCCGATGAAGCTGACGGCGGGCGTGCCGGCGAGCAGCGTCGCCAGTAGCGGGCCATAAGCTTCGAGCGGCAGGTTGAGCAGGAGGCCGAGCGCGGGAGCCGCGAGCGCGAGCGGGAACGCCGTCGAGATCCAATGGGCGAGGCTCTTGCCCGCCGCCACCAGCTCGAGTGGCAGCGGCCCGAGCGCAATCGCCTCGAGCACGCCGTCCTCATGATCCTGATGGAAGATCCGGTCGGCGGAGAGCAATGCCGCGAGCAGCAGCGCGACCCACAATACGCCGGGCGCCACGCGCGACAGCAGGTTGAGATCGGGACCCAGACCCAGCGGCAGGATCGAGACGACGATCAGATAGAAGCCGAGCGCCGTCCCGACCGCCCCGCCCTCGCGAAGCGCGAGCCGCAGGTCGCGGACTACGAGGGCGAGGAACGGCCTCATGCCGCTGCGCTCCCGCCGAGCCTCAGCTCCCGCGCGCCGGCCAAACCGAGAGGAACATGGGTCGCTGCAATCACGAGGCCGCCGCCAGCCACATGCTCCCGCACCAGTCCAACGACCAGCCCGACGGACGCCGCATCGAGCGATACCGTCGGCTCGTCCAGCAGCCAGAGCGGGCGCGGTGCCGCGAGCAGGCGCGCCAGGCCGAGCCGGCGCTTCTGGCCAGCCGAGAGATAGCCGGCGGGGATGTGCGCCAAGGCCATGAGCGCCAGGCGGTCGAGCGCCCGCTCCCGGTCGGCCGCCGCGCGCGAGCCACCCAGAAAGGCCGCCCAGAACGAGAAATTCTCCTCGACCGTCAGGCTCGCCTTGAGGCCATTCTGATGGCCGATCGCGTGCATGTGCTCGGCGGGCTCTGCATCCGGTGCCAGGCCCTCGAGCACGATCCGTCCCGCATCGGGCGCGAGAAACCCGGCAATCGACCGCAACAAGGTGGTCTTGCCAGAGCCGTTGGGCCCAGTGAGCAGCATGGCCGCGCCGGCCGCGAGCGTGAACGATACGTTCCCGAGCACGCGCCGTCCGCCTCTGGACGCCACCAGGCCCTCGACCACCAGCCTCATGTCAGCGGCGCACCGCCCTCGCGCTTGCGGCGGGCGACATAGTCGTTGAGCTGGTCGAGGATGGCGGCGTCGATCGGCGGTTGCTGGTAGTCGGCCAGCAAATGCTTCCAGATCGAATTCGCTCGCTGCTCGGCGGTGATCGAGCCGCGCTCCAGCCAGGTATCGTAGTTGTCCCAGTTCGACAGCATCGGCTGGTAGAAGGCCGTCTCATAGCGCGCCATGGTGTGGGCCGCGCCGAAGAAATGGCCGGCCGGCCCGACCTCGCGGATCGCATCGCGCCCCAGCGTCGCGGTCGAGACCTCGAACGGCTCCAGATAGGCCGACATCATCTGCAGCATCTCGGCGTCGAGGATCAGCTTCTCGAACGACCCGGTCAGCCCGCCATTGAGCCAGCCCGCTGCATGCAGCACCATATGGGCGCCGCCCATGATCGAGCCCCACAGCGCCATCATGCTCTCATAGGCGGCCTGGGCATCGACGGCGTTGGCCGCGTTCACATTGCTCGAGCGGAACGGAATGTCGATCAGCCGGGCGAGCTGGCCCGAGGCCTGCGCGGCCTGCGTGTACTCGGGCGTCCCGAACGCGGGCGCCCCCGAGCGCATGTCCACGTTCGAGGTGAAGCCGCCATACATCACCGGCACGCCCGGCCGCACGATCTGGCAGAGCGCGATGCCGGCAAGCGCCTCCGCATGCTGGAGCGTGAGCGCGCCCGCGATCGTCACCGGGGCCATCGCGCCCGACAGCGTGAACGGCGTGATCACGTTGACTTGCCCGTGCTCGGCGAAGGTGATCAGTCCCTCGGCCATCGGCACGTCGAGCTGGAGCGGCGTATTGGTATTGATGATGCAGGCAAAGATCGGCCGGTCGATCAGGCGCTCCCGCGCCGTGCCGAGCGAGATCGCCAGCATCTCGAGCGCGTCGATCGCGCGCTCTGTCCCCAGCCCTTGCGGCTGCCAGCTCTTGTCGAGCAGCGTGATCTCGGCGAGGTAGAGATCGAGGTGACGGGTGTCGGCTGGCAGGTCGAGTGGCTCGAACGGGCCGCCGCCCTCCTGGTGGATGACGTTCAGCGACTGGATCACGCGGAGATAGTCGCACATCTCGGCATAGGTGCCTGGGCGTCGCCCCTTGTCGAGGTCGTGCACATAGGCCGGGCCGCCGACGGAGGTGAAGATCGCATGTTGGCCGCCGAGCTTCAGGCTCCTCGCCGGGTTGCGCGCTTCGAGCGTGAAGGAAGCAGGCGCCTTCCCCACCAGTTCCATCAGCATCGCCCGGTCGAAGCGCACACGCTGGTTGCCCTCGTCCACCTGGGCTCCCGCGCGTTTGTAAATGCCCCGCGCGCGGGGCTGCAGCACCTTGATGCCGATCTCCTCGAGCACTCCGAGCGCGGCGTCGTGGATCGCCATCACCTGGTCGGCCGAGAGGATCTCTATCGGCCGATAGGGCAGCTCGATCTGCTTCCAGGGGCGCTGCGGGACGGGCGCATCCCGGCGTTGCGCCCGGTCCACGCGGTCGGAACGACGTCTGGGAGCGCTCATCTGTCGGGTCCTCAGGCGGGAGATCGCGGCCGATCATAGCGGACGCGGCATTGCCGGCAAGCGCCTCGTCCGGCTGCCCTACCCGAGCTCAGCTCTTCTTGCGCTTCACGATCGAGGAGAGGTCGGTCTCGTCGTGGCCTTCGCAGCGGTCGATCAGGTCGCGCGCTGCCTCGTCCGCATCGGGTCCGACCAGCAGCTCGGAGGCCCCGCTCGTGTCGCCGAGCGCGATGCCGGTGGCGTTGGGGTCGTGGCGTACGGTCTCGGCGGAGGCGAGCGAGCTCAGCCGGTTGATGGCATCATGCAGGGTCCAGAACGCCCGCGGTTGGGTCTGGATCGAGCGCTGCAGCGACAGCACGGGAGCCTCGGCATCCAGGTATTCGACCAGCAGCGCGGCGGTCGCCTCGTCGTTGCGGTCGACCGCGCCTGAAAGCGCGAAAACTTCCGCCAGCACGTCGAACCGGCGCGAGCAGCGCTCGGAAATGCCTTCGCCGAGCACCAGCCGATAGAAGTCGGCAACGAGACCCGGCAGCGCCTCGCGCTCCTCGCTTAGGAATTCCTCGGCGTAGGCGAGGCGGGCTTCAGCCATGCTGTCGCCGAGCGCGCCTGTCAGCAGCTCTGGCCCAGCCGCCTCGGCCAACCGCTCAGGCACGACCCACATCGAATACTCGCGCGTATAGACGCCACGGAAGCAGCGCACCTGGGCTTTCTTCACGACGCAGGAGCTGTCTGGGGCAATGAAGCGGTGCTCGAGGCGATCGTGGCGGTCGAGATCGATGTCGATCGGCTGCATGAAGACGGCCGAGCCCCGTAGATCGATCCGGCGATAGACGCATTCGAGCCGATTGGTGCAGGCGCCAGCCTTGCCTCCGAAGTTGAGCGCCGCGAGCGGGGAGAGCGCCCGCTTTCCCGGCAGGAGCTTGGCGGCTTTGAGGTTGCCTAGAGACCTGTAGCAGCCCTCCCGCGTGCACAGCACCATGTCGGCGCCGCGGTCGACATCCCAGCTCTTGCCGGTGGTCTTCGCCGGCTCCAGCGCCAGCAGTATGCTCACCTGCTCGGCTCCCGCTGTTCTTGCCCCAAGTGGCGTCAGCAACAACAACGGCAGCAGAATAGCCAATGCCCGCTTCATCATGTCGGCCCTCGTCGAACGGCGCTCGGGGGCGGTGGCGGATGCCGCTTCGCCGGCTTCGCGCTCTTTCGGCCGCCCCTAGCGCCTCATGGTTGGGGCTGCGTTTAAGGAAGAATGGCGGCGGAAAAAGGACGGAGTGGCGGGGACAAGGTGTTGCCCCCAGGTCCCGACATGCCGGCACAGGTGGGCGCCCGGCCCAGCCTTCGTTGTTGCATTCAGCTGCCGGGGATCGCGTCGGCGAAGGTCAGAGCCGGAGCGGCTTGCGCTCCGGCCATTCAGTATTGCAACTGCCGGGGCTATGCCGCGTCCTCGGCCGAAACGCTTTCGCTTTCGCCGCCGTCAGCAATCTCGTCCTCATCAGGTGGGGGAGCAGCGAGCGCGGCCCGCTCGGCCTCGGCACGGGCCCGTTCCTTCAGGATCAGCTCGTCGCGCTTGGATGCGATCTTGCGGATCCGGCGCAACGTGCCGCCGGTGCCTGCCGGGATCAACCGGCCGACGATCACGTTCTCCTTCAGTCCCTCGAGGTCGTCCGACTTGCCGTTGACGGCGGCATCGGTCAGCACGCGGGTGGTCTCCTGGAACGATGCGGCCGAGATGAAGCTTCGCGTCTGCAGCGAGGCCTTGGTGATGCCGAGCAGCACCGGCGTCATCGTCGCCGGCCGGCCGCCATTCGACTCGATCTCGGCGTTGACCACGTCGATCTCGATCCGGTCGAGCTGCTCGCCCTTCAGGTACTCGGTGTCACCCGGATCGACCACCTCGATCTTCTGCAGCATCTGCCGGACGATCACCTCGATGTGCTTGTCGTTGATGGTCACGCCCTGCAGCCGGTAGACCTCCTGGATCTCGTTGACGAGGAAGGCTGCCAGCTCCTCCACGCCCTTGATCGCCAGGATGTCGTGCGGCGCCGGGTTGCCATCGAGAATGTACTCGCCCTTCTCGATGCGATCGCCATCCTGCACGGCGATGTGCTTGCCCTTGGGGATCATGTACTCGACCGGATCGACGTTCTCGAGGTCGGGCTTGATGATGATGCGGCGCTTGTTCTTGTAGTCACGGCCGAACTCGACCGTGCCGGTGATCTCCGCGATGATCGCATGGTCCTTGGGACGGCGAGCCTCGAACAGCTCGGCGACGCGGGGCAGACCGCCGGTGATGTCGCGGGTCTTGGCGCTCTCGAGCGGGATGCGCGCGAGCACGTCGCCAGCCTTGACGTCGTTGCCGGGCTCGACCGAGAGAATGGCCTCGACCGAGAGCAGATAGCGTGCGTCGCCGCCGCGCGACAGCTTCACGGGCTTGCCCTTGCTGTCCTTGACGGCGATGGCAGGCTTCAGGTCGGAGCCCCGCGGTGACGCGCGCCAGTCGACGATCACGCGGTTGGTGATGCCGGTGCCCTCGTCATAGAGCTCGTTGATGGAGACGCCTTCCACCAGATCCTCGAACTCGACCGTGCCTTCGACCTCGGTCAGGATCGGCCGCGTGTAGGGATCCCACTCGGCAAGGCGGGTGCCGCGCTTGACCTTGTCGCCCTCGTCGACGCGCAGATGCGTGCCGTAGCCGACCTTGTGCGCGGCGCGCTCCTTGCCCTCCTCGTCGACGATCGCGATCGTGAGGTTGCGGCCCATGGAGATGAGCTGGCCCGCGGAGTTGCGCACCACGCTGCGATTGCGCACGTGCACGATACCGTCGAAGCTCGATTCGACGAACGATTGATCGACCACCTGTGCGGTGCCCCCGATATGGAACGTGCGCATGGTGAGCTGCGTGCCGGGCTCCCCGATCGACTGGGCCGCGATCACGCCGACCGCCTCGCCCAGGTTGACGGGCGTTCCGCGTGCGAGGTCGCGGCCGTAGCACTTGCCGCAAACGCCGGTCACGGTCTCGCATGTCAGCACCGAGCGGATGCGGATCTGCTGCACCTGGGCCTGCTCGATCATCTCCTTCTCGGTTTCCCCGATAAGCGTGCCGGCCTTGATGATGACCTTGCCGGTCGATGGGTCGGTGATGTCATCGGCGGGCGTGCGGCCGAGCACACGCTCGGCGAGCGAGACGATGACCTCGCCCGAGGTGATGACGGCTGCCGTCGAGATGCCGCCGTCGGTGCCGCAATCCTCCTCGAGGATGATGCAATCCTGGGCGACGTCGACGAGACGGCGCGTCAGATAGCCGGAGTTGGCCGTCTTCAATGCCGTGTCGGCGAGGCCCTTGCGGGCGCCGTGGGTCGAGTTGAAGTACTCGAGCACCGACAGGCCTTCCTTGAAGTTCGAGATGATCGGCGTCTCGATGATCTCGCCCGAGGGCTTTGCCATCAGGCCGCGCATGCCGGCGAGCTGCTTCATCTGCGCCGGGCTGCCGCGGGCGCCGGAATGCGCCATCATGTAGATCGAGTTGATGGGCTTCTGGCGGCCGGTCGCCTTGTCGATGTGGACGGCCGAGATGCGGTCCATCATCTCCTTGGCTACCCGGTCGGTGCACTTGGCCCAGGCGTCCACCACCTTGTTGTACTTCTCGCCCTGGGTGATCAGGCCTTCATTGTACTGTTGCTCGTACTCGCGGGCGAGCTCGCGGGTGTCCTCGACGATCTTCTCCTTGGTCGAGGGGATCACCATGTCGTCCTTGCCGAACGAGATGCCGGCCTTGCAGGCGTGGTAGTAGCCGAGCGCCATGATCTTGTCGCAGAAGATCACCGTCTCTTTCTGCCCGCACGAGCGATAGACCACGTCGATCATCTTGGAGATCGTCTTCTTGGTCAGCAGCTGGTTGGCGAGATCGAACGTGATGCCGCCACTGCGTGGCAGCAGCTCGCCGAGCAGCATCCGTCCCGGTGTGGTGTCGAACACCTTGTTGACGAGCCTGCCCTTCTCATCGAACGTATGGGCGCGACCCTTGATCTTGGTGTGATAGGTGACGGTCTTGGCTTCGAGCGCATGCCGGACCTCGGCCACCGACCCCAGCAGGCTGCCTTCACCGGGCTCCTTGTCCATCACGATCGACAGGTAGTAGAGGCCGAGCACGATGTCCTGCGAGGGCACGATGATCGGCGAGCCGTTGGCCGGGTGCAGGATGTTGTTGGTCGACATCATCAGCACGCGCGCCTCGAGCTGGGCTTCCAGCGACAGCGGCACGTGCACGGCCATCTGATCGCCGTCGAAGTCGGCGTTGAAGGCGGCGCACACCAGCGGGTGGAGCTGGATCGCCTTGCCTTCGACCAGGATCGGCTCGAAGGCCTGGATGCCGAGGCGGTGCAGGGTCGGTGCCCGGTTGAGCAGGATCGGGTGCTCGCGGATCACCTCGTCGAGGATGTCCCAGACCTCGGGCTTCTCCTTCTCGACCAGCTTTTTCGCCTGCTTGACCGTCGCCGCCAATCCCTTGGCGTCGAGGCGGGAATAGATGAACGGCTTGAACAGCTCGAGCGCCATCTTTTTCGGCAGGCCGCACTGGTGCAGCTTCAACTCGGGACCGACCACGATCACCGAGCGGCCCGAATAGTCGACACGCTTGCCGAGCAGGTTCTGGCGGAAGCGGCCCTGCTTGCCCTTCAGCATGTCGGCGAGCGACTTCAAGGGCCGCTTGTTGGCGCCGTTGATGACGCGGCCACGCCGGCCGTTGTCGAACAGCGCATCGACCGATTCCTGCAGCATCCGCTTCTCGTTGCGGATGATGATGTCGGGCGCCCGCAACTCCATCAGCCGCTTCAGGCGGTTGTTGCGGTTGATGACGCGGCGGTAGAGGTCGTTCAGGTCCGAGGTGGCGAAGCGGCCACCATCGAGCGGCACCAGCGGGCGCAGCTCGGGCGGGATCACCGGCACCACGGTCAGGATCATCCATTCCGGCTTGTTGCCGGATTCCAGGAACGACTCGACGACCTTCAGGCGCTTGACGATCTTCTTCGGCTTGGCGTCGCCGGTGGCCTCGGCCAATTCGGCGCGCAACGTGTCGCGCTCGGTCTCCAACTCGAGACTCTGCAGCATGCCGCGAATCGCCTCGGCGCCGATGCCGGCGGTGAAGGCGTCCTGGCCGTAGTCGTCCTGCGCCTTGAGGTACTCGTCCTCGCTCAGCAATTGGTTCTGCTTCAGCGGCGACAGGCCCGGCTCGATCACCACGTAGTTCTCGAAGTACAGGATCCGCTCGAGGTCCTTGAGCGGCATGTCGAGCAGC
>JANNSW010000444.1:0-2417 GCA_031403055.1 Hyphomicrobiaceae bacterium
GCTCGATCCTGGCGGGCGGACGCTGTCGCTTCGGCATCCCGAGCGCGATTCATTGCCGCCCGGCACCTATCAAGTGCGCGTGCAGGCCACGCCCGAAGGGGCGCGGGTGCCCGTGATCGTATCAACCGTGGTCACGGTGCCGCCGGCGACGGCCCTGCTGGGCTCGGGCGCGCTGGCCTTACGACGAGGGCCAGGCACCGGCCGGCTGTTTGTGCCAACGGCCGATTCGCGTTTTCGCCGCACGGAGCGGCTCATCGTCGAGACGCCACTGGTGTCGCCGTCGGCCACGCTGTCGGCTCGGCTCCTCAACCGCGCAGGTCAAACCATGGCCGTACCCGTGCAACTCAGCGAGCGACGTGACGACGTGCGGCAGCTGCGCGTCTCGGTGGCCGAAGTCGCGCTTGCGCCGCTGGCGGCCGGCGAGTACGTCGTGGAGGTGACCGCCACCGAAGGTACGAAGACCGAAACGGTCACCTATGCCGTGCGGATCGTGACGTAGGACGGCGATCGCGCCGTCAGTTCTTGTGTCAGTCGATGGTGCGCTGC
Source organism: Hyphomicrobiaceae bacterium (assembly GCA_031403055.1). Classification (GTDB taxonomy): domain Bacteria; phylum Pseudomonadota; class Alphaproteobacteria; order Rhizobiales; family Hyphomicrobiaceae; genus JANNSW01. The sequence goes on from JANNSW010000444.1 coordinate 547, forward strand.
GCGGCTCGCGCCAGGATGAGTCCCAGCACCACGAACAGTCCGACGCCGAAGAGCTGCCCCATCGCGTCCTCGCCATGTAGGAACGGCAGCGCGTCGCCGATGGCGGTGAATGGCCCAATCGACTCGGTGCCGACCAGCACCGCGTAGAGGATGCCCGCCAGCGAGCCTCCGGCAATCAGGCCAGAGCTGAACAGCGTGCCTGAGCTGATATCGGAGTCGCTCTTCACGCCAGTCTTACGCTCGACGAACCACCGCACCAGCCCGCCGACGAAGATGGGCGCGGTGGTGGCGATGGGCAGGTAGGATCCGACCGCAAACGACAGCGACTGAATGCCGCACAGCTCGAGCGTGACGGAGATGTACATGCCGACGAGCACCAGACCCCAGGGCAGGTTCTGCGAGAGCAGCCCCTGAATCAGCGTCGCCATGAGCGTCGCCTGCGGCGCGGGCACGGCAGCCGAGCCGATCGTGAACACCTTGTGCAGATACAGCACGGTCCACCCGATCACGAACGACGAGGTGATGACGCCGATCGCCAATCCGACCTGCTGATACAACGGCGTGGCGCCCACCAGGTAGCCGGTCTTGAGATCCTGGGACGTGTTCCCGGCATTGGCCGCGTTGATGCACACGATCGCGCCGACCGACAGCGCAATCGGCGCATACATGTCACCGGTCCAGCCGAGCGCGACGAAGATCAGGCACGTGATGATCAGCGTCGCGATCGTCATGCCCGAGATGGGGTTCGACGACGAGCCGATGAGCCCCGTGATGCGCGACGAGACCGTGGCAAAAAAGAAGCCGAACACGACGATCAGCACGGCCACGAAGAAGTTGCCCTGGGTTGGCAGACCGGGCGCGACCGCCAGGAAGACGGCCAAGAGCAGTGATCCCACAATCACCACCGTCATCGGGATGTCGCGTTCCGTGCGCAACTGTGCGCCGCCGGCGCCGGTGCCGATGCCCTTCAGTCCGTCACGCGCCGACGAGATGATCGTGGGGATGGTCCGCGCCAGCGTAATGAGGCCCGCCGCCAGCACGGCGCCCGCGCCGATGTAGCGGATGTAGGCGCTCCAGATCTGACCAGGCGACATCTCGGAGATGAGGAACGGCTGACCGGTGGCCGGGTTGTTGGCCATTGATGGATGGATCGGTGGGAACGGCGTGGGGATCGCGGCGCCGAGGATCGACAGCAGCGGCAGCAGGACGAGCCACGACAGCACGCCCCCCGCGAACATCGTACCGGCGATACGCGGACCGATGACGTAGCCGACGCCCATGTACTCGGGTGAGATGTCCACGTTGATGGTGGCGTTCGGGAACTGGCTCGCGCGGGCAAACGAGTGGCCGACTTCCTGGCGGAAGAGGTTGAAGGTCCACGACAGCGACTTCCACACCGCGCCGATACCGAGGCCGGAGAAGACCAGACTCGCCAGCGCGCCGCCGCGCTCACCGGCCACGAGGACCTCGGCGCATGCCGTGCCTTCGGGGTAGGGCAGAACCCCGTGTTCCTTCACGATGAGCGCGCGGCGTAGCGGCACCATCATCAGCACGCCCAGGATGCCACCGGCAAAGGCGAGCATCGTAATCTTGGCGTAGTTGAAGTAGCCCGGATCGTTCGGCACGAGAAAGATCAGCGCAGGGATGGTGAAGACGACGCCGCCGGCCACCGATTCACCAGCCGACCCAATCGTCTGCACGATGTTGTTCTCGAGGATGGTCGAGCCCCCGAACCGTTTCAACACCGAGATGGCGAGCACGGCGATGGGAATCGACGCCGAGACCGTCAGCCCTGCGCGAAGGCCGAGATAGACCGTCGAGGCCCCAAAGATGAGGCCGAAGAGCACGCCCAGGAAGATGGCCTTCCCGGT
>JANNSW010000445.1:0-3344 GCA_031403055.1 Hyphomicrobiaceae bacterium
CTGCCCTTGACCGCGGAGGATCGGGCGCGCGCGGCCGATTACCAGGCCAACACCGAGCGCTCCGCCATGTTGACGCGGGCCGGGAGCTATGAGGACTATTTGACGTCGCTGGCGATGGAGCTGAGCATAGCTCCATTCGACGCCCTCGGGCGCGCGCGCATTTCCCAGCTCGTCAACCGCTCGAACCAGTTCAACCTGACGACGCGGCGCTACAATGACCAGGACGTCGAGCGGATCGAGCGTTCGGATCGCCACATCGGCTGGCAGGTCCGCCTGAAGGACCGCTTTGCCGACAATGGCATGATCTCGGTCATCGTCGTCGAGCGGCAAGGCGCGAGCTGGCTGATCGACAGCTGGCTGATGTCATGCCGGGTGCTGCAGCGCGGCGTCGAAGGGGCGGTGCTCAACAGCCTCGTCGAGCGGGCACGCGCCGAGGGCGCGCAATGGCTGATCGGCGATTATCTGCCGACGCCCAAGAACGGCCTGGTCGCGGGCCACTACCAGAGCCTCGGCTTCGAGCCGATGGAGGCAATCGCTGGCCCGCCTGGCACCGGCGACGGCCGGCGCGCGACGCGCTGGCGGCTGCCGGTTGAGGGCTACGAACCAAAGCCCGTGCGGATGACGATCAGGTTCGACAATCCCGCCACGGGCGGCAGACCTCAGAGCGCATGAATGCTGTTCATCGAGCCGTCGTTCCTTTTTTTCTTCCTGCCGCTGTTCGTCGGGCTCTACTACGGCGCGCTGCGATACGGCGGGTTGCATGCAGCGCTGGCTGCGATCGTCGTCTCATCGCTCGTGTTCTACAGCCCCTATGGCTGGCTGTTCACCGGCGTGTTCGTCGCGAGCATGGCGGTCAACCTCACGGCCGGGCTGCTGCTGATCCGCCCGTCACTGCACAGCCATGCGATCCGCCTCGCGCTGCTGTGGGGCGCGCTCGTGTTCGATTTCGCGCTCCTCGGCCTGTTCAAATACGCCAACGCCGTCTGGGGCCTGTTCGTCGCGACTGGCGCGCCGCCGCTGATCGAGTACGGCATTCCGGCCGGCATCTCTTTCTACACCTTCCACCAGGCGGTCTTCATCGCGGATGCCTACTATCGCCGCCCGGAAGTGGTCGCCTACCTGAGCGAGACCGGCGGCAGCTTCAAGACGCTGAAAGGCGCCATTCGCTACCTGGCGTTCGCCTCGTTCTTTCCCCAGCTCATCATTGGACCGATCGTCTATCTGAGCGAGTTCTCCAAGCAGGCCGCACGTATCGCTTCGCCCAAGCGACGCTGGGTCGATTTCGACGTCGGCATGACGCTGCTGGTGATCGGTCTGTTCAAGAAGATCGTCATAGCCGATGAGCTCTCGCGCTTTGTCGATCCGATCTTTGCCGGCTTCGAGCGCGGCGAGATAGCTTCCGTTGCCACGGCCTGGCTCGCCGCGCTCGGCTACTCCGCACAGCTCTACTTCGACTTCTCGGGCTATTCGGATATGGCGATGGGGATCGCGCGGCTATTCGGCATTCGCCTGCCGATCAATTTCGACTCGCCACTCAGGGCGACCGGCCTCGTCGATTTCTACCGGCGCTGGCACATGACATTGACACGGGTGATCGCCCGCTTCGTGTTCACGCCGCTCGCGATGGCGGGCACCCGCTTTGCCATGCGCCGGCGGATTTCAGGCATCGGCCTGAAGGTCTGCTCAGCGTGGCTTCCGTTCCTGATCAACTTCCTCGCGATCGCGCTTTGGCACGGCGCCGCTGCGACATTCCTCGTCTTCGGCCTGCTGCATGCGGCATGGTACATTCTGGAGAACGAGGCGAAGACGACTTCGCTGTGGCGGCGCTACAAGTCCATGACATCGGAAATCGTCCGCCGCCGCGTCGGGCAGGCGCTCACCTTCGTGCCGCTGATGCTGACGTTCAGCCTGTTCCGGAGTGGCAGCCTGGAGGGATACGCGACAATGCTCAGGTCGCTCGCGGGGGCTGGCCGGGATGGCGCCAATCCGATCCACCCGCCGGCTGCGCCGTTCGTCGTGCTGGCGCTCGCCTATGCCGTCATCTGGCTGCTGCCGAACGCCTACGAGCTGTTCAGGCGCTATCGCCCGGGCATCCGCACCTTCGACAACCCGTCGTCGACGCCCAGTCTGTCGAGGCTCGCTTGGCGCCCCAACCTCGCCTGGGGCCTCGCGATCATGGTCGTCGGCTTCGCCGTCGTCGCCAATCTCAATCGGCCGGCGCCGTTCCTATATGCGGGGTTCTAGTTGGGCATGGTCCCGGTCGCCCCCATGGCCTGGCACTCGATCGCTCGCGCGAGCCGCTGGTATCTGCCGCTCGCCATGGCGCCGCTGCTGGTTGCGCTCGCCGGTGCCTTGATCGTTGTGCTGATCGACCCCTACGACCTCAGGCCGTGGGGGCCGCGGATCGTGCTGACCGACGAGGCCTATCCGCAGGACATGATGCCTCGCCTGGTCGCGGCGACCGCCAATGGTCGATTCACGCACGTGCTTGTCGGCGGCTCGACCGTCATGCGCGTGACACCCGCCATGCTGAAGATCGCATTCGGGGCGGACAAGCGGGCCTTCAACCTGAGCTTTCCTGGCATCCGTCCAGCCGACATGCGCCTCATACTGGAGCGCTTGGCCGAGGCCCCAGAGCTCGAGCGCCTGATTGTCACACTCGATGCGACGATGTTGGCCGACGCCGACGCCAATCGAAGCGACTTCCCGATCAGGTACTATGAGCCTCGCTGGCACGAGGTCCTGCGCGACCTCGATTGGATGTCCCTCGGCGACGCCGTTCTGGTCGGCTACTATGGAATGCTCTCGCGCCGCGCCCGTCGCGGACACGATCGCAAGCGTAGCTACCAGAAGCCGATACTTGGGCGCCCTGATGCCCGCGCCGACCTCGCGAGGTCGATCGAAAGGGCGAGAGGTCGCATCCTCGAGCCGTCGCAGAGAGTTTGCGGCGACATCGCGTCGATCGAGCACGCGCTCCGGCCAGCGTTGCAGCGGCTCGACGCCCGCGGTGTCGCGATCGACATCTTTCTTCCGCCCTACTCGCTCGCCGCCTATGCCGACTGGTACGGCAAGGGCCGAGGTCTTCCCGGCGGCAGGCCTGAGACGGTTCTGAGTGATCTGATGCTGTTGCGCCATTGCGTGCTTGTCGCGGTCAAAGACCTCCGGCATGTTCGCATGCACGGCTTCGACAACGACGGCATCACCGCCGATCTCGGCAACTATCGCGATACGGCCCACATCCAGGAGCCGGCCGTCTACCAACAGGTCCTGGCGGCGATCGCCGCCGGGACCAACGTCGTCACGAGCGATAGCTGGGACGAGTACGATGCCCGTTTGAGAAAGCG
>JANNSW010000446.1:0-13288 GCA_031403055.1 Hyphomicrobiaceae bacterium
AGAGAGACACGACCGGGATCGATTCGGCCATGCCGACGAGAAACACCACCGGCTCCGCCAAGCTCCGGTGCTCGCTGACCAGATCGACGGCCTGCTCGAAGAGCTGAGCGATGCTCAATAAAGGCTCCTGCCATTGCATCAATGCGTTTACTGACGTTCCGTTCACGTCCGGCGCGTGGCGCCCCAGCGTGCCACGGATCGAAGGGTTGTGCTGCCACCCGTTTGGGTCTTAGGTATGATGGCGGGAGGATCCCCAGTGAAGACTGGCCGTGTCACAATCCCGTCATGCCGGCACCCTAGCCGAGACCGTGTGCTCCCAGCTACGAGCGACCGGGCACCGCAACGAGCACCAGTGGAGGACAGGCGATGGGCGCGAATGGGGAATCGCTTTCGGGGCATCGCCCCAAGAAAGCCGCCGTCGAGACCCGCAAGGCGACGCGCAGCGGCTTGCGGCGCGCTGTCCATCGCCACAAGGGCCTGTCGCGCAAGGGTGTGCAGGAACGACTGTTCACGATGGCGTTCCGCAGCCTCGTCTATCCCCAGATCTGGGAGGATCCGGTGATCGACCTGGAGGCGCTCGACCTCGGTCCAGGGCACCGGCTGGTGACGATCGCCTCGGGGGGCTGCAACGTGCTGTCCTACCTGATTGCCGATCCCGAGCGGATCACGGCGGTCGACCTCAACCGCGCCCATGTCGCGCTCACCAAGCTGAAGCTGTGCGCGGCTCGGGAGCTGCCGGATTTCGAGACCTACTATCGCTTCTTCGGCGCGGCCGACGCCAAGGAGAACCTCGCGGCCTACAAGAGCTTCATCAAGCCGGCGCTCGACGACACCAGCCGCGCCTATTGGGAATCCCGCGATCTGCTCGGGCGGCGACGCGTGCGATTTTTCTCCCGCCGCTTCTATCGCTACGGCCTGCTCGGCACCTTCATCGGCACCGGCCATCTGATCGCACGCCTGCATGGGCGCAATCCGCGCCGGCTGCTGGAGGCTCGAACCATGGCCGAGCAGCGCGCCGCCTATGAGGAGCTGATCGCACCCCTCTTCGACAAGCCGCTCGTCAGATGGCTGACCAGGCGTCCGAGCGCCCTCTATGGGCTCGGCATTCCGCCCTCGCAGTACGACGCGCTGAAGGGCTCGGGCCCCGGCGGCATGGCGCGGGTGCTGGAGGAGCGGCTGGAGCGGCTCGCCTGCGATTTCCCGCTCGCGGAGAACTATTTCGCCTGGCAGGCGTTCGGCCGCGGCTACGCCGCCGAGCCCGACAAGGGGCCGGTGCCGCCCTATCTGGAGCGCGGCAATTTCGCGGCGGTCCGCGCGCGTGCCGGCCGCGTCAAGGTCGAGCACATGTCCTACACCGACTACCTTGCCGGCCAGCCGGAGCGAAGTCTCGACCGCTACGTGCTGCTCGATGCCCAGGACTGGATGAACGACACCGATCTGGCGGCGCTCTGGCACGAGATCACACGCACCGCGAGGAAGGGCGCACGCGTGATCTTCCGCACGGCGGGCGAGGAGACGATCCTGCCGGGGCGCGTGCCCGACGAGATCCTGTCGCGCTGGCACTACCAGGGGGAGCGGTCGGCGGCCTTGGGCAAGCGCGACCGCTCCTCGATCTACGGCGCTTTCCATCTCTATTGTCTCGCGGAGCATGGCTGATGGCCGAGAGCGGCTCGGCCGCCGCCAGCATGGACCGGATGTACCGCATGCAGCGGCACATCTATGATCTCACCCGCAAATTCTACCTGCTCGGGCGCGACCGCATGATCGCGGGGCTCGCTGTGCCCGAAGGCGGCACGGTGCTCGAGCTCGGCTGCGGCACGGCGCGCAATCTCGTGCTCGCCGCACGGCGCTATCCATCGGCGCGCCTCCATGGCATCGACATCTCGGCCGAGATGCTGCTGACGGCGGAAGCCGCGATCGCCCGCCAGCGGCTCGGCAGCCGGATCCGCGTCGCCCAGGGCGATGCGACCAGCGCCGATCCGGCGGCCCTGTTCGGCGTGGCCAGGTTCGATCGCGTGTTCGTGTCCTACTCGCTCTCGATGATCCCGCCCTGGCAGCGCGTGGTCGTGCATGCGGCAACCCTGCTCGCGCCGGCGGGCGCTTTGCATGTCGTCGATTTCGGCATGGGCGAGCGCCTGCCGGGATTCTTCAATGCCGGGCTCAGGGGTTGGCTTGCCCGGTTCCACGTGACGCCACGTGCCGAGCTGGAGGCCGCGATGCGGGAGACTGCTGCGCGCGAGCGGCTGCAACTCCGTTTCGAGCGACTCCATGGCGGCTACGCCCAGCTCGGCGTGCTGACGCGCCAGGCCTGATCCGGGCAGGCGCAGCCAACATTAACTTACAAGTCCATCCCCAAGGCATGATCCTTGCTCCATCCGCTACACTGCGGCCACTGCGTATTGGCATCGCGGCAACTCCGGGCGGCCTCGTCCGGCCGGTGAGCACTCGACCAGGGATTGGGTATCAGGATGGCTCGGATCAAGGGGACCAGCGCTCGTGACATCTTGCGCGGCACCGGACAGGGCGATCTGATCGAAGGGCTGTCGGGCCATGACGATCTGTTCGGCAGGAGCGGCGACGACACGCTGAAGGGTGGCTCGGGCAACGACAGCCTCGAAGGTGGCAAGGGCGACGACTCGCTCTCGGGCAGCAGCGGCAACGACACGCTCGACGGTGGCACCGGCAACGACACATTGAAAGGCGGCTCGGGCAACGACACGGTCGCGGGCGGCCGGGGCGCCGACTCGCTGAGCGGGGGCTCGGGCATCGATACGGCGGACTATTCCGCCTCACGAAAGGCCGTTGTCATCAATCTCGCTCCGGGCACCGGGAACGCCGGCGGCGATGCCGCGGGCGATATCCTGACCGGCATCGAGAATGCGACGGGCTCGGCTTTCGGCGACCTCATCGTTGGCAGTGGGGCAGCCAACCTGCTGCGTGGCCGCGGCGGCAACGACGCCTTCTTCGCCAACGCAAGCAGCGTCCTCGGTGCCGATACGCTCGATGGCGGCGCGGGGACCGACACGGTCTCCTATCAGCTCGCGACGGCCGCGGTGGGTGTCGATCTCTCGACCGGCCAGGGCTCGCTCGGCGCTCTTTCGCATCGCTACATCAGCATCGAGAACGCCTTCGGCTCCGGGCTCGGCGATTCGATCTCGGGCAATGGCGAGCAGAACCTGCTGATGGGGCTCGGCGGCCGGGATACGATCCGCGGCGGCGCCGGCGACGACGTCATCGATGGAGGCTTTGGCGCCGACAGCCTCGTCGGCGGCGACGGCCGCGACACCGCCAGCTATCTTTCTTCGAATGCAGGCGTCCAGGTCGATCTGCTGTTTGGGGTTGGCTCTCAGGGTGAAGCGCAAGGCGACACGCTCTCGGGCATCGAGAACGTGATCGGATCGCAGCGCGACGACGCCATTAGAGGCGACGACGCCGACAACCTCATCGAAGGGCTCGCGGGCAACGACGTGCTGCTCGGCAGCAATGGCGCCGATACTCTGGACGGCGGGATTGGAACCGACGCAGCCGACTACAGCCTTACGCTTGCCGTGATCGGTGTCGCGGTCAATCTGCAGACCGGGGCCGGGGAGAGCGGCGATGCTGCCGGCGACCGCTATCGCAACATCGAGAACGTCCGTGGCACCGGCTTTGCCGACCAGATCATCGGCGATGGCCACGCCAACACTCTGTTCGGGTTCGCCGGCACGGATGCCCTTTCGGGCCTGGGAGAGAACGACTTCCTCGACGGCGGAGCCGCCGCGGACACACTCGACGGCGGCGCTGGCAACGACACGCTCATCGGCGGCGCGGGCGGGGATTCGCTCCAGGGCGGCGACGGCATCGACACGGCCGACTATTCCGCGTCGGGGCCGGTCATCGGCCAGGTCGGCATCACCATCAATCTGGCGACCGGCCAGGCACTCGGTGCCGACGCAACAGGCGATCAGCTCCTCTCGATCGAGAGTGTCATTGGCACCGGCTTCGACGACGAGCTGACCGGCAATGACGCCGGCAACCTGTTGCGGGGGGGCCTGGGCAGCGACATGCTGCATGGCGGCAACGGGGCCGACACGCTGGAAGCCGGCCGCGGCGACGTCCGCGAGAATTTCCTGTTCGGGGACGCCGGCAACGATCGCATTATCGGCGGGGACGGGCGGGATTTCATCGAGGGCGGCCTTGATCGGGACCAACTGACGGGTGGCACCGGGAGCGACACGTTCCTTTACACGTCCGTGCTGGAATCGGCGCCAGGCACAGCCGCCCACGACACCATCACCGATTTCCTCGCCGGCCTCGATCGCATCTCGCTCAGCCAGATCGACGCCGACATCTCGGTGATTGGAACGGGCGATCAGGGCTTCATCTTCATCGGCACCGCCCAGTTCAACGGTGATGTGGCGCAGGTGCGCTTCTTCTTCGATGGGACCAACACCATCATCCAGGCCGACCTGTTCGGCGACGCCAACACCGATCCCGACCTCGAGATCGTGCTGACGGGCTCCCACACGTTGCAGCAGTCGGACTTCTTCCTCTGACGGCGCTGCTCATGCCGCGCGCGGACCAACCCGCAACCGCATCCCGCCCTTGGGCCGCAGCGTCAGCCGCGAGATCGGCTCGGGATCGGAGTTGTCGTGGCAAACCAGCAAAGTTCATGCGGCCGAGCGACCGCCTGTAGCCTCGATGCCTCGCCTAGCGCTCATGCGAGCATCGTGAGGCTTGCGAACGAACTCCAGCGCCGCCTTGCGCGACGTGCTGTTGCGGATGCCGCCATATACGGACTTTGCCACCGCGACCACATGCTCACGCTGCAGCGGCGAATCCGCCAGCTCGGCTAAGGTCTGTTCGAACGAGTCGGTGCCGGTGTCCCTATTCAGGCGCTGGATGAACGTGCTGATCTGGTGATCGATTGGGTTTGGTCTCATGTCGTCCCTCAGCCGTGCGACAACGGCCTCAAGCGAATCTGATTCGCGGAACGAGCGCAATAGCCGCGCGAGCGACGCCAAGTCTTCTATGCAGCTTTTCTTGGCCGAACTGGTAACGAGAATTGCCTTTAGCAGCTCAAGTTGTAGCGCAACCTCATGTGCGGAGTGATCATGTCCTGAGCCAATTTGTTGCGCCGCTGCGCTGAGCAGCGCAGAATGCGTGCAAACATCCTCGACCGATTCTTCAGCGTAGTCGTCAAGGAAGCGAGCAAACGACCGCAGGCTGGCAGCCAACCGTACTGCGACCGCGGCCTCGACGCCCTTGGCGTAGGCACGAATGATCGCTGCTGAGGCCCTCGCCTTCACCTGCTCTTCCAACCCTTTGATTCAGCGCCCAGCTTGGGAGCGATCCAACCAGCCAACTGATCCACTTCAGCCCTCAGCTCGCGGTGGGCCTGATCCTCTGCCTTCGATGCGTAAGCGATCAACTCGCCAGCAGCATCACGATAGGGTGTGCGCTGTCGGACGAACAAATCGTTTCCCAGAACATGGGGTCTGATCGGCGCCTCCGCAACACGATTCGTCAGCACTTTGAGCGGCCCGCTCCAATCCTTGTTCGCCACATTCGGCACCATCGAGCAAACGATGGCGATTGGCTCGATGTGGGGACAAATCGCCATGTGAGGATTGCGGTTCTGGCCGGAAGCATCGCTTTTTGGTCCATACTTGTGCGTTGCGATCTGATCCAGATATCGGGCAACGGCGTCGCCGGAAAGCCCATCCAATATCGTCGGAATGAGGATGTGTGTCGCCGCGCACATCGCTTGGATATGGGACGTCGTCAGGCGGGGTGGCGAGTCGATGATGACAAGATCGAAGCTCTGCTGAACCTTTGGATCGAGGAGTGCCTCGGCCAACAGGTAGCGGACATCTTTTTGCTCCTTGGTGGGATCGGGATCACGCACTCTGAAAAGGCGCAATAATCGCGAGACGAGATTTCGATCATCAAGTGGGAGTAGCCATTCGACCAGCATCCGGTTCTCAGCCTGGGCCAGATCGTAATAGGCAGGTATGGTCCAAATCGTAAGCGGCGTCACCATTCCACTTTGCGTCGGCGGTTGTGCCTCCGCAACCAAAGCCCCTTTGCCGAGTTCGCCACTGACGAGCTTGTTTGCTTTCGAGGGCAGCAGATAACGAAAGTCCGCGTGAACCGTCATCGTCGTGAACGAACCCTGGAAGTCCTGATCAATAACAAGTACCCGCAGCGGCTTGTCCGTGCTGCGATCCTGTCGGCGCTGCGTCCAGCGCATGGCAAAATGCGCCGCCAAGCCGCCCGCAAGCGTCGTCTTGCCGACGCCGCCTTTGGTGGCACCAATCATCATGATCGGAATGCTCGATCCTTTGAGTTCAGCGTAGTTCTTTGGCCGTATGATCGGCGTTTGCAGCCAAAAGCCGGCACCCTCGGTCTGGACACCTTCGATATCGACACGGGCGACAGCCTTTCGAGCCGCCCTAACAACTCGCAACGCCTTGAACGCGAGGTAGAAAGGCCGGAGCAAGAAATAGAAAATCGCTGTGAGCACTGGCCCTGCGATTGCCAGGATGGTAGCAGCGGCTAGGTACTCCCAGACATCGCGGAAAACGGTCACAACGAATCCCCGCCAAACCGCCAATTGCAAGCGCACTGCCATCATGGCTGATGACAAGCACAACGTCCAGATGGGATTGACTGACGATTTGAATACAGACATCTGACAGGTGGGCGATTGGCCCGCGGTTACCTGGCACACACCCGCAGTCGCATCCCGCCCTTGGGCCGCAGCGTCAGGCGCGAGATCGGCTCGGGGTCGCAGCCTTCGACGTGCTCGAAGCGGCAGGCTCTGAGGAAAGTTGCAAGCACGGCCTTGGCTTCGAGCATGGCGAAGCTCATGCCGATGCAGATGCGCAGCCCCGCGCCGAAGGGCATGAACTGATAGCGCGTGCGCTTCTCCGTTTCGGCCGCGGCAAAGCGGGAGGGATCGAACCGGTCGGGGTCCTCCCACAGCCGCCGATGGCGGTGGATCGCGTAGATCGGCACGATCACGCGGGTGCCGCGCTTGATCGGCGTATCCCCGATCATCGTATCCTCCGCTGCCTCGCGCAGCATCACGGGTGCCGGCGGATAGAGGCGCATCGCCTCGTTCAGCACCTGCTCGGTCAGCACGAGGCGGTCGAGGTGAGCAGCCAGGATTGGACCGTTGCCCACGACCTCGCTGATCTCGGCGAGGAGCCGCGCTTCCCACTCGGGCGAGCGCGCCAGCAGATAGAGCGTCCAGGTCAGCGCCATGGCGGTCGTCGCGTGGCCGGCCGCGAGGAACGTCAGCAGGTTGTCGATGAGGCTTTCGTCGGGCAGCGGTTTGGCCGTCTCGGGATGGCGCGCCGCGATCAGGCGCGAGAACAGGTCGTCGCGGTCGAGTGGATGGCGCCGCCGCGAGCTGATGAGCGCGCCGACCGCCGATCGCAACTCCCGTTCGGCGCGCCGCATCGAGCGCGTGCCGGGATGGGGCAGCCAGGTCGGCAACCGCAGCATGGCGTAGGCGATCTCCCAGGAGATCGGCTGCAGATAGTCCTTGTGCGCATTCTCGATCGCCCGCGCGACGAACGTGTCGCCGCCCGGCAGCATGGTGTCGGAGATGATCTTGAAGGTGACGGCCGCCATATCGCGGTCGATCTCGCGGACGCCCGGGGCTCGCCGCCACTCCCCGACCATGCCCTCGGCCGCCGCCACCATCGCCGGCACGCATTGCAGGATCTCGCCGTGGCGGAAGAGGGGTGCCACCACTTGCCGCTGCCATTTCCAGTCCGCCCCTTCCGAGGTGAAGACGCCGTTGCCGAGCAAGGGTCCGAGCACGCGCCGCTCGAGCCGGGTTTTTGGGAACTTCTCGCGGTCGTCGAGCAGCACCTGCTTGACGTAGGCCGGCAGCGTCACCCAGCAATAGGAGCCGTGGGGTCCCTCGGCGCGCACGATCGGCTGCTCGAACACGGCGGCCGGCCAGGTCGAGATCGGGTTCCTGACGACGTCGATCAGGAAAAACGGAAACCGCGCCGGCGCGATCGGCGGGCTGACGCGCGGGGGATAGAGGGGAGTGCTGTGGTGGGCGACAGCGACGGCAACCATGGCGATCCTCGCGTCAAGCGTCGGGCATGCCACTCATATAGTGATGAAGTTGGGGCACTGTAGGGCGGGAGTGGCCGTATCCCGCCGCCGAGCGTCCGAACGGCGCATTACGCTTCGCTCTCGAGAAACACATCCTGGCATCACCCGTCATCCCGGACGGCCAAGGGCCGATCCGGGATCTTCACCGGCAGGGCCGCGCCCGTGGCTGAGATCCCGGATCAAAGCCTTCGGCTTTGTCCGGGATGACGGGTGGATGGGTGTGTGCGAGACGTTTCCTCGAACACACATTCCGGCACCGCCGGTTGTTGGGCCAATGCGCCCTACAGTGCTACCCTTTGTCCGAAGGAATTGTCCCATGTCTCTGCCCGATCCATTGATCCAGATCTCGCCCGAGATCATGAGTGGGGCGCCCGTATCCTCGGGAACGCGCGTGCCGGTCAAGGTCATGTTCGATTATCTCGAGGCTGGCGACCCGCTCGACGAGCTCCTGCGCCAGTTCCCGACCGCTTTGCGCGAGCATGCCGTTGCGGTACTGGAGCAGGCTCGCCTTGGCGTCGCCCCCGATCTCGACCGCGCAGCATGACTGCGGCGACCCGGCGCATTCTTCTCGACGAATGTGTGCCGCAGGATCCGCGTCATTCGCTCACCGATTTCGATGTCCAGACGGCAGCCTACGCCGGTCTTGCCAACCTCGGCAGAGCGACTTCACGCCGCCCGCAACGCTGCTTGCGGCAGGTGCTGCCTGGCATGGGGCGAGCAGCCATGCTGGCCTGCCTTCGATGACAACAGTCCTCGATGACGAATTGCGCGCGGGCGCTGGCGCGGCTAACGTCGCCGGCAGATCCGCGCGCACCAAGGGGGCCATCGTGAGCACTGTCGATCCCAACCGAGTGATCGTCACCGGCGAGAACCCGTTCATCCGCCTCAGCAAGGCCGATGGCGAGCCGAACTCGACCGAAGCGAGCTATTGGCGCAACCTGTTCAGCCCGGCCGGGCCCGGGCATGTGCTGTTTCTCAAGAGCGAGCTCACGGAGGGCAAGTGGCGCATCTATTCCGACAACATCGCCATGACGCGCTGGCTGCAGTCGACCGTGCAGGGCATGCTCAATGCCGAGCTCGGGGACAAGGGGGTGCCCGTCACCGATGCGAGCTTTTCCAAGCAGGGTGATCCGCGCTATTTCTGGACCGAGGCCGTGCATGCGCCCAACGAGGAGATCGCGCTCACCTGGCACGATCTGGGCGATCCGCTGCTGGTCCACACCCAGCCAAATTCGCAGCCGAACCGGCCTTACGGCGTGTGCACGATCCTGGTCCCGGCCAAATCGGCGCGCCTGACGCGAAACGGCATCCAGGCGGCAGGCAGCCCCTGGCCGCGCGACCGTGAGGGCCGGCCGTTCAGCACCTGCGCGCTCGCATTCTCGGAGAGCTGGACCGAAGCGCGGTGAGTTCAGGACGCGGTGTAGGCGCCCGGGCCGAGCGGCAAGGAGTTACGACCAGACCAGGATATCGGGGAGCGGGTTGCCTGGCAGCACCTCTCAATTGGCGACCCGCCCAATTGCCGCCGCCATGCTCGGCCAGACAGCTGCGCCAGGATCGGCGATCGCGAGAAAGCACAATGAAAGCAGCCGTTTGCACGGCCTATGGCGGGCCCGATGTGGTTCAGGTCCGCGAAATTCCGGCTCCAACTGCCAAGGCCAACGAGGTCCTCATCCGTGTCCACGCGACGACCGTAGCCTCAGGCGATGCGCGTGTGCGCGCCTCGAGATTTCCCTCGGGGTTCTGGCTGCTGGGACGGCTGTTCCTCGGCCTGACCCGGCCGCGCAAGCCGATCCTAGGCACGGAGCTCGCCGGCATCGTCGAGGCGGTCGGCGCCGGCGTGACGCGATTTTGCCCGGGCGATAGGGTCTTCGCCTTCAGTGGCGCGGGCATGGGATGCCATGCCGAGCTCAAATCGTTTCCAGAGACCGGCGCGATTGCGATGATGCCGGCCGGCTTCACGTTCGATGAGGCCGCCGCCATCTCGTTCGGCGGCACGACGGCGCTCTATTTCCTACGCGATGTCGGCCGCGTGCAACGCGGCGAGCGGGTGCTGGTCAATGGTGCCTCCGGCGCGGTCGGCACGGCGGCCGTGCAGTTGGCCCGGCATTTCGGTGCCCACGTCACCGGCGTTTGCTCAGGCGCCAATGCTGATCTCGTCCGCTCTCTCGGCGCGGATGCGGTGATCGACTACAGGGTGGCGGACTTTGCGACGAGCGGGGCGCGGTGGGATGTCATCCTCGACACGGTTGGAAACGTGACCTTTCAGCGCTGCCGGCACTTGCTCAACGGGAACGGCCGGATGCTGCTGGCCGTCGCTGGGCTTGGCGGCATGCTCAAGGCGCCACTCCAATCCATGACGAGTGGCCGCATGGTTGCCGCAGGCACCGCTCCGGACCGTGCCGAGGATATCGCCGAGCTCAAACGACTCTGCGAGGCCGGCGCCTACAAGCCCGTCATCGACAGCCGCTATCCGCTCGAGCGGATCGCCGAGGCTCATGCCCGCGCCGATTCAGAACGCAAGGTCGGCAGTGTGGTCGTGACTTTGGGTGACGCCCGCGACCGGGCGTAGCCCGGATCCGCCGGGACGAGCGTCCGCGGCTAGCAGCGAGCTTGGCCGGGGACCATCCAGTCATGATCGAGCCCGCAGCCCTCGATGCCATTGCGCCAATAGGGTCGACGTCGCGCAGCGGGTCCCGCTCGTTCAGCACCACATCAGATACCGGACCGCGACCGCTTGCATGGGGCAGAGCACCGTAGGGCGGGATAGGCAAAGCCGTATCCCGCCGCCGAGCGAATGGGCGGCGCAATGGGCTGCGCTCCCAAGAAACACATCCTGGCATCACCCGTCATCCCGGACGCCGCGTGCCAATGGCGCGCCTCCGGCACGACTGCGGCGATCCGGGATCCTGGCCACAGGCGTGGCATCCGCAGTTGAGATTCCGGATCAAAGCCTGCGGCTTGGTCCGGGATGACGGGTGGATGGGTGTGCTCGAGACGTTTCCTCGAACTCGCATTCCGGCACCGCCGGTTGGGGAGCTATTGCGCCCTACGGTCCCTACGCGCTCCCGAACACCCTCGCGAAAATCGTGTCCACGTGCTTCAGGTGGAAGCCGAGGTCGAAGCAGGCGCGGATGTCTGTCTCTTTCAAAGCCTTGGTCACGGACGTGTCGGCGAGTAGCTCGGTCAGGAAGTCCTTGCCCTCCTCCCAGACCTTCATGGCATTGCGTTGCACCAGGGCATAGGCATCCTCGCGGCCGACGCCGGCCTGGGTGAGCGCGAGCAGCACGCGCTGGGAATGGACGAGCCCGCCAAGCCGGTCGAGATTGGCCCGCATCCGCTCGGGATAGACGACGAGCTTGTCGATCAGGCCCGTGAGGCGATGCAGCGCGAAATCGAGCGTGACGGTTGCGTCCGGCCCGATCATGCGCTCGACGGATGAATGGGAGATGTCGCGCTCGTGCCAGAGCGCCACGTTCTCGAGCGCAGGCTGCACATAGGCACGCACCATGCGGGCAAGGCCCGTCAAGTTCTCCGCGAGCACCGGATTGCGCTTGTGGGGCATGGCGGAGGAGCCCTTCTGGCCGGGCGCGAAGTACTCTTCCGCCTCCAGCACCTCGGTGCGCTGGAGATGGCGGACCTCGGTGGCGAGCCGCTCGATCGAGGCGGCAACGACGCCGAGCGTCGCGAAGTACATGGCGTGGCGGTCACGCGGGATGATCTGGGTCGAGACCGGCTCGATCCGCAGGCCCAGCTTCGCCGCGACATGAGCCTCCACCCGCGGATCGAGATGGGCAAAGGTGCCGACGGCGCCGGAGATGGCGCAGGTCGCAACCTCCGCACGGGCGGCGACGAGGCGGGCCCGCGCCCGCTCGAACTCGGCGAAATAGGTCGCGAGCTTCACACCGAAGGTGGTCGGCTCGGCATGGATGCCATGGCTGCGGCCGATGCAGACGTTGAGCTTGTGCTGCTGGGCCCGGCGCCGCAGCACGGCGAGCAGCCTGTCGGTGTCCTCGATGAGGAGGTCGGCCGCCCGCACGAGCTGCACACTGAGGCAGGTGTCGAGCACGTCCGAGGAGGTCATGCCCTGGTGCAGGAAGCGTGCTTCGGGCCCGACGATCTCGGCAACGTGGGTGAGGAAGGCGATCACGTCGTGCCTGGTGGTGCGCTCGATCTCGTCGATGCGAGCGACATCGAAAGTCGCGTTGCGGCCCTTCTCCCAGATCGCCTTGGCGGCGTTCTTGGGAATGGTGCCGAGCTCGGCCATGGCGTCGGCCGCATGCGCCTCGATCTCGAACCAGATCCGGGTGCGCGTCTGGGGCGTCCAGATCGCTGCCATCTCGGGGCGGCTGTAGCGGGGGATCATGGCGGGGCTCTCGTCTTGCTCGAAGGCTGCGGCAGGTCTACCCACGAATTCGCAGCTTTGTGGGTAAGGGCATTCGGCCCGGGGTGCAATTGGCGAAGCGAGCGCCCACGAGCTAACGGGGAGTGAGTCATGCCTACGACGGGAAAACGCGGATCGACCACGCGCTGGACCTGGCCGAATGCGGTCCGGGAGAACTTCTACGTCCGCCCGAGCGACGATCCGGCCGAGCTGCAGCTCTGGTGCTACACGGACCATTTCTCCTATGCGCCCGGCGACACCGTCCGCGTGCATGTCTCGACGAGTGCGCCCACCTACGACTTCCGCCTCTTTCGCGACGGCGCGCTCGAGACGACGGTTCTCGAGCGCAAGGCGCTTCCCGGCACGCTCCACCAGACGCCCGAGGATTGCTCGGTCAGGGGCTGCGGCTGGCCGGTCGCCTTCGAGATCGAGGTGCCAGTGCATTGGCGCTCGGGCGGCTATGTGGCGCACCTGACGGCCCGCATGGCCGACGGCACGGCGATCGACGGGCATCACGTCTTCATCGTCCGCGCCTCGCCCACCGCCGAGCCGGCTCCCATCCTGCAGGTCGCCGCCACCTCGACCTGGATCGCCTACAACGACTGGGGCGGATCGAACCATTACGAGGGGATCACGGGACAGGCGCGCAATCTCTACTCGCCGCACCTCTCGACGCAGCGCCCCTGGACCCGCGGCTTCGCATTCCTGCCGGTCGGCGCGCCGCGCATCCCGACACGCGAGCCGCTGCGCCTGGGGGCAGCTCCACGCTATCCGCACATGGAATGGGCC
>JANNSW010000447.1:0-12843 GCA_031403055.1 Hyphomicrobiaceae bacterium
TTCGGCACGATGACGCACCACCCGCACGTGCACATGATTGTTCCGGGCGGCGGGCTCTCGCCCAATGGCGAACGATGGGTCTCGGCCCAGCCGGACTTCCTCGTGCACGTCAACGTGCTGTCGGCGCTGTTCCGCGGCAAACTGCTCGCCATGCTCAGCGATGCCCATACCGAAGGCCGCCTGCAGTTCTTCAATACGCTCGCCGGCCTGGCCGATAGCCGGACCTTCAAGCGGTTCCTGGCACCGCTGCGCCACATCAACTGGGTCGTCTACTGCAAGGAACCCTTCGGCGGGCCCGAGCAGGTGCTGCGCTATCTCGCGCGCTACACGCATCGCGTCGCCATCTCGAACAGCAGGCTGATTGCGGCCGACGACGGCGGCGTGTCGTTCCGCTGGAAGGACTACCGAGTGGAGGGCCCCGAACGCTGGAAGACGATGACGCTCGGCGCCCACGAGTTCATCCGGCGGTTCCTGATCCACGTGCTCCCGAAGGGCTTCCACCGCATCCGCCATTATGGCCTGTTCGCCAACGGCAACCGCACCGAGAGCATCGCCAAGGCTCGGGAACTGCTGGCCGTGGCACCGCCACCGATCAAGCCGGAGCCCGAGGCGCCGGGCGTCGGCGAGCCGCGCACGCTGCCGACGCCGTGCCCATGTTGCGGCAAGCGCATGCACGTCATCGAGGTGTTCGCGCGGGGATGTGAGCCGAAGTACCGCCCGACGCCGATGCGTGCCGTGATCAGGATCGACACGTCATGACGCAACCCGATCGACTGACCTGCAGTTCTGGCGATCGCCGCCGCTGGTCGTGCACCGGCAGCAATCTCGATTGGCCGACAGCGCCCGATCGACATGCGAAACGCCCATCCGAACTCCTCGCGATGCCATTGAGACCTCGAGGAGACGGCATCTCAGGCCGAGACGCTCTCCAAACACGTGTGCCACGCACCTGCGTGCCCGCGCTCAACGTCGGCGCCCGGCCTCAATCCCCATAGAGCCCGCTTCACCGCCACGCCCCACCTCCCGCGACTTCGTGCATCGGCGCTTCTCGAACATCGGCTCGAGCAAGCCGCCCCCACCGTCATGCCGATGTCCGAGAAACCTGCACAATTCGCCCAAAGTCGTGCGAACCGAAAGCGGACTCGGAAATCGCGCAACGTTCCATGAACATGAACAGCTGCGTGTGTAAGCCGTGTAGGCCAGATATGAGTTGACGAGGCGTGCAGGCCCTACCAGTGCTCAATCGAGCCTGCTCAACGGCACGATTTGTTTCGGCCGCTTCCTTGTCCCCGCTGATACGATTCTATAAGGGGCGCTTGCGACGCACAACGACGACCTCAAGACGTAAGCAGCGGGAAAGCCACCGCGCCAGCTGGCGAGGCCCAGTTCTTCACCAACTCGGCGACGATCGCGTTCGTACTTGTGAGACTGACACCAGCGCGTTCCATACGCCGCCACGACATCTCCTCGGCAATCTGGTTGGTTGAGCCGCAGGCATCGCAGACCACTTGAACATTGAAGCCTTCTTCCAGCGCACTGATGGCCGGTCCGACCATGCAGACGTCGGTGGTTACGCCGGCCATGACGAAGTTGCGCTTGGTTGTCGCGCGACACGCGTCGGCAAATGCAGGATCATCCCACGCGTTGACGACGCCGATACGCTTGATGCGCGCCTCGAAAGCTTTGGGTGCGATTTGCGCTAGCTCCGGCATGAGCGGGCCTTGCACGTTGACGTTTTCCTCCTGGCTAGAGGTCAGAACGAGTGGCATTCCCGTGCCGGTCGCGAATTTGGCGAGGATGATGACATTGCGCTTCAGAAGCTCGAGC
The DNA here is from genome assembly GCA_031403055.1 of Hyphomicrobiaceae bacterium. Classification (GTDB taxonomy): domain Bacteria; phylum Pseudomonadota; class Alphaproteobacteria; order Rhizobiales; family Hyphomicrobiaceae; genus JANNSW01. Next base: position 1,828 of record JANNSW010000447.1, read on the forward strand.
GGCGTCGTGGCCGCCCAGGTGTTGGTGCCGACCTGATGGTCGATCAGGATCATAGCGGTATCGTCGATGTTGAAGCGTTGCATGATGGTGCTCTCCGCGACGTTATTTCTGCGAGCATTGTGGTTGAGGCGGTTACATGCGTCGAATGAATTGATAGAATGCGCATCATGCATGATCTGAATATAAGTCGCGCGGACCTCAACCTACTGGTCGTGTTCGATGCCGTGGCGCGGACGCGCTCCGTCACAACTGCGGCCGCCTCGCTATCGCTCAGTCAGCCAGCTGTCAGCCACGCCTTGAAGCGTCTGCGGACAATGATGAGCGATCCTCTTTTTGTGCGTGGGCGCGACGGGCTCGTCCTCACGCCACGCGCAAAGAACTGCCTGGCTGATGTAGAGGCCATTGTCTCTGCGGCTCGGCGCGTGCTGAAGACAGAAGGCTTCGATCCGGCGACGACGACGCGCTCATTTCGGTTCGGAGCGAGCGACTATGCCATGATGACGACCATCCCGGCCGTGGTCAGGAAGCTGCGCACCGTCGCCCCGCATGCGAGTATTGATGTGGCGCACGTCGATGCTGACCTCCACGCGCGCCTGGAGAAGGGGCAGCTGGACATCGCTTTTGTAGGGGCCTCGCATCCTGACGGCCCGTTCGTGTCGCGCGAATTGTTTCGAGAGCATTTCGTCGGCCTCGTCTGTCAGCGCCATCCACTAGCGATCCAGGCCGGCCAGGGCACTTTGACGCTCAAAGAATACCTCGCCTATCCCCATATCGCCGTGACCTTTCGCAATCCGCGACAGAGCCCGATCGACGCGAAGCTCGCTGAACTGGGAAAAACACGGCGCGTAGTGATGGTCACACCGAACTTCGCCGCCAACATCGCGTCTCTTCACGGTACCGACCTCATCATGTCGCTGCCGTCGCGTTTGGCTACCCTGGCGCATCAACAGGGACTTGTTCTGTTCAAGCTGCCGTTGGCGGTGCCGGACTACCCATACTTGATGAGTTGGCATCGGAGCACGAACGACGATCCGGCTATGATGTGGCTCAGACACGCAACCGTCGAAATCACTGCACCGATGAGCGGCTCGAAATCGCCCAAGCGGCAAAGCTGATGGTCTAATCGCCGGCTGCAGTGCCGCAGCCAACCGCGAGGCAACAACGAGGCAGATTCGCATGACCCCGGTTCATCTTTTCGAGACGCTGCTTCTTCTCATGCTGATGGCTTTGGGTCTTGCTGTCGTCGCACGCCGCGTGGGGCTTCCGCCGGCAGCCGCATTTGTGATCGGTGGCATCGTGTTGGCGTTTGTGCCGGGCACTCCGCAGTTAGAGCTTGATCCTGATCTGATCCTGATTCTGTTCCTGCCGCCCCTGCTGCTCTCCAGCGCCTACTTTACGGTCTGGCGTGATTTCAAGGCGAACATGCGCCCAATCCTGATGCTGGCGATCGGGGCGGTCTTGTTCACCACGTTCGCAGTCGGGCTGGCCGCCAAGCTGATGTTGCCGACATTGCTCTGGGCTGCTTGCTTTGCGCTTGGCGCGATCGTGTCGCCGCCAGACGCGGTATCGGCCAAGGCGATCCTGCAACGGTTCCCGGTGCCGCCCCGCATCGTTGCCGTTCTTGAGGGAGAAAGCCTTGTCAACGATGCCTCGGGCCTCATGCTCTATCGCCTGGCGATTGCAGCGACACTGACCGGCGCGTTCAGTTGGCTGGATGCGATTGCGACATTCGGCAAGCTTGCTGTCGGCGGTATCATGGTCGGGTTGGTCATAGGCTACATCGTCACCGCAGCTTTGGCGCACATGCGTGAGACGGCCTCGGTCATTCTGTTGAGCTTCCTGGTATCGTGGGGCGCCTATATCGGAGCCGAGTCGCTGCATGTCTCCGGCGTGCTGGCAGTCGTCACGGTCGGGCTGATGCTGGGATGGCGGCAACACAGCTTTCTGAGCGCCCACAACCGGGTGCAAGCGCGCGCTGTGTGGGAGTTGGTTGTCTTCGTCATGGAGGCGCTGGTGTTCATCCTGATCGGCCTCGCGCTCAAGGGCATCATCGGCACACTCGGCGGACCCGGTGCCTCGCCGTGGTCCGCAATACCATTCGCCCTTGCCGTCACGGCCGCGACAATCATTTCACGGTTTATTTGGGTGTTCCCGGCGACCTACCTGCCGCGATTTCTCTCGCCAGCCATTCGCGCGCGCGATCCCTATCCAACAATTGCAACCCCGGTCATCGTGAGCTGGGCCGGCATGCGTGGCGTGGTGAGCCTCGCTGCAGCACTGGCGCTACCGAAGACGTTTCCGGAGCGCGATCTCATCATCTTCGCGACATTCATCATGATCGCCGTCACGGTACTTCTTCAAGGTGTCACACTGGGCTTGCTGGTCAATTGGCTCAAGCCCGCCGACGCGATCCTACACGGCAAGAAGACTCTCGACGAACGCGCTGCGCGAACGATGGTCAACGACGCTGCGCTTGCGGCGCTTCGGGGCTTGGCCGTGGGTGAGGCGCGCAACGAGCGGCTTCAGGACCTGCTCTCGGACTACGAAGAGCGTGGCCAGATTCTGCGGGATGCAGATCCATCCGGGGACGCTGTCACTGCAAGCCATGAGACCGGCCGTGCGGCAGCGCTTGCCGCCGTCTCAGCTGCTCGCTCGGAGCTCTTGCGCATGCATAACGTGGGCGACATCCACGACAGCACGCTGCATGCCATCGAGGCAGAGCTCGATCTCGAAGAACTCAGACTTCGAGGCGCAAGCGCGTCTCATTGAGCGAGTCCAACTCTGCTTCACTTTTGCAAGAAAGCCAACGACGCAATCGCCATGCAGCGGCTCCCAAGAGGCCGGCGAACGCTCGCTATGTCCCCGCCGCCAACGTCCGCTTACCAACAGCGAAATGTGGGTTCGAAAGGTCTGCAGCGGGTCACTCGCGACGCCTGCGGCTGACGCCCGACTTTCGGCTGCCGTATCAGAAAGCTGCCAAAGGACAATACGGACAGCCGATCAGTTTGGTGTCGCATTCAGAGCATGATGGCTGCCGCCAACGTCCGCTCCCCCTCCACTGCCGACGCTCGGGTTCTCACACGCGAAGTAGCGGCTCCTCACCCTCCTGGCCCATCCCAGCAGCCAACGCCCTATTCACCTCCGGCTCGCCGCCGAACGCACCACGATTACCACCCCCTCCCGCTCGACTTCCCCAGACCCGAAAAATCTCATTCCCGTCCGCCGATCCCCGCTCATCTTGCCTCCGTTCCCGCCGCGCAGGGGCCTGATCACGTGTGCTGGCGTCTCGGGTGGGGGGAAGCGTCGGGATCGGGCCGGGACATGAGCGATCCCGGGTCGCCTGCCGCTCGGGGCAGTGGTGACACACCCCGGGCTACTCTCCGCAAGGGATGCCGCGGAGCGGACCCGACCGAAAGGATGGGCCCATGGTGGCGGAAACACCCTCACCGAGCGCGGCGGAGCGGCGGCGCCCGTTGGCGTTGGCGCACCCTCCGACCTCAGACCGAGCGCACTTCCACGATTTCGGGGACGAAGTGCTTCAACAGGTTCTCGATGCCGTGGCGCAGCGTAGCGGTCGAGCTGGGACAGCCCGAGCAGGCGCCCCGCATGGTGAGGCTGACCACGCCTTCCCGATAGCCCTGGAACACGATATCGCCGCCATCCTGGGCGACCGCGGGACGCACGCGCGTCTCCAGCAGCTCCTTGATGGTATCGACGATCGCCTGGTCTTCGGGTGCGAAGTCCTCGTCGTTGCGGATTTCCCCGCCCCGACCTGCGCCGGCAACGGGCGCGCCCGACAGATAGTGCTCCATGATCACGCCCAGGATCGCGGGCTTCAGATGCTGCCATTCGGCCTCGCCCTTCGTCACCGAGATGAAATCGGAGCCCAGGAACACGCCCGCCACGCCGCTCACGCCGAACAGCCGGTCGGCGAGCGGGGAATCGGCTGCCTCGTCCCGGTTGCGGAAGTCGAGCGTACCCGTCCCCAGCACCGGCTTGCCGGGTATGAACTTCAACGTCTGCGGATTGGGAGTCGCCTCGGTCTGGATGAACATGTCGCTGCTCCTGAGCCATGGCGCAAGGCGCCAGCCAAACGTTCCTTGGAACGGTTCTATAGTGGCAAAGACAGCGTTCGTCAAAACCTGAGTTGGGGACTAAGGATAGCGCGCGCCGAGCCCACTCTCACGCGAGCCCTTCGATTTCCGATGACGTCAACGTGCCCGGCACGATGGTGATCGGAATGAGGAAGCTGCCGGCGAGCTTGCCGGTCGCGAGCGAGGAGACGAGCGGTCCAGGCCCGGCCGGATCGGTCGAGGCGCCCAGCACCAGCACGGCGATATCCTGATCCACCTCGATCAACCTCAGGATCTGCTCGGCCTTGGCGCCTTCCAGGATCACGTCCTCGACGTGGGAGTCCTCGCAGCCCAGCCCCTTCAGTTTGCGGCGGAACAGACGGAACACGGCCTTGGCCTTGTTGGTCTGCTCCTCGATGTAGATATCGCGCACGCCGAGCCACTGCCCTGCCTCGCTCGGCTCGATCACATAGAGCAGAACGATCGAGCCGTTGGTGCGCTTGACCCGGTTGGCGGCGTAGATGAGCGCGCTCTCCACTTCCGGCGCCTCGTCGACGACGACGAGGAACTTGCGGCGGTGACCGGCGCCGAAAACGTCCCGCTGTTTGCGATCAGGCATGACACCCTATCTTTCGCGCGCCGATGCAGCTCTGACACTCATACTCCTTGTGGCGGCCCTGCGCCATGGCGCCGTCGCGTGGCGGCCTCAGCGGGCTCCAGAGCTGCTGATGAACCCGACGATCGCGCGCACCTTGCCCATCACCGGCTCGGCAATCGCTCGCGCACGCTGAGCGCCCTCGCCGAGGATCCGGTCGATCTCGGCGGGGTCGGCCATCAGGCGCTTCATCTCCGCCCCGATCGGTCCGGCCTTTGCGACCGCAAGCTCGGTCAGCGCCTTCTTGAAGGCAGAGAACGGCTTGCCGCCATGGTCCGCCAGCACCGCCTCGCGCGTGCCATCCGACAGCGCCGCGAAGATGCCGACCAGGTTCTCGGCTTCCGGCCGGCCGGAAAGACCCGCCGGCTCGCCCGGCAATGGCTCGGGATCGGTCTTGGCCTTCTGGATCTTCTTTGCAATCGTGTCGGCGTCGTCCGTCATGTTGATGCGCGACAGGTCGGAGGGGTCCGACTTCGACATTTTTTTCGTGCCATCGCGCAAGCTCATCACCCGCGTCGCCGGCCCCTGGATCAGCGGCTCGGGCTGGGGGAAGAACTGCCCATCGGCAAAGCCCGCCGCCTTGATCGACTCGGCGAAGTCGTTGTTGAACTTCTGGGCGATGTCGCGGGACAGCTCCAGATGCTGTTTCTGATCCTCCCCGACCGGCACGTGGGTGGCGCGATAGAGCAGGATGTCGGCCGCCATCAGGTTGGGATAGGCATAGAGCCCGACGGAAGCGCGCTCCTTGTCCTTGCCCGCCTTCTCCTTGAACTGGGTCATGCGATCGAGCCAGCCGAGCCGGGCGACGCAGTTGAAGATCCAGGCGAGCTCGGCATGGCCCGCGACCTGACTCTGGTTGAACAGGATGCTGCGCCTGGGATCGAGGCCCGAGGCCATGAACGCCGCCGTCACCTCGCGCGTGTTGCGGGCGAGATCCTTGGGATCCTGCCAGACCGTGATCGCATGCAGGTCGACCACGCAATAGAGGCAGTCGTGGGTCTCCTGCATCGCGACGAACCGCTGGATCGCGCCCAGATAATTGCCCAGATGCAGATTGCCGGTCGGCTGGACGCCGGAGAACACGCGTGGAATGAGATTCATGGGAGCCCCTCTGTGCGCCGGGGTTATGCCGCGCGGGGAGAGGCAGCGCAAGCGGGCTGGGCGAATGCGGCGACGCCCGACAGCGGGCCGGGCGTCGAACGATTGATGTGTCGCTATGCTCAGTTGAACGAGTAGACGACCCCGAGCGACACGAGCTGGCTCTCATTGTCGATGCCGGCGCCATCCTCGCTGCCGACGAAGGCCGAGCTTCCGCTGCCGGCGCCGCCGATCCGCGTCTGCCCTTTCATGTGCTGGTACTCGAGGTACTTGTAGGCGGCCGTCAGAGCGATCTCAGGGGAGATTTGGTAGTTGCCGTTCACATCGACCTCGACCATCTCGCCGGAGTCGAAATCGTCACGGAAGCGCAGGCCGCGGAGCCAATGGTCGTCGACGCCTTCTGCCTGCACCCAGGACGAGGCGACGACGCGGCCCTCGACCGTGAGCGGCCCGAGATTGGCCGTCGCGGCCAGACCCAGATAGGGGGCCGAGAAGTCCTGCTGATAGGTGATGACGGTCGAGTTCTCGCTGAACGTTCCCTCATAGCCGCGGAAGTCCCAAGGACCAGCGCCGGTCGGGTCGTCGGAATAGACGAAGCTGCCGCCCTTGGCGACCCAGCGGTACTTGTCCCAACGGTAGCCGGCGACCGCCGACAGGCTGAGGCTCGGCAACCGGAAGAGGGTCAGCACACCGTAGGCATCGATCAGCTGGACGTTCTCGAGCGCGGTGCTCTTGTGATGCGACCAATGGGTCCAATCGCTGGTCGGGTCGTTGCCATCGAGTGGATTGATCCAGTCGAAATCGTCCATGGTCGCGTCGTCGCTGGCATTGGTCCAGCCTTCGACGCCGACCCTCCACCAGGGCGAGCCGCTCATCTCGAGCTTGCCGCCGAGCATGATGATGTCCTCGGCCGTCCAGATCAGCTCGGACAGCTTCTCGCCGTTGGGCACGTAGACCGTCTCGTGCGCCGTGCCGTTGAGATTGCCGACCGAAACGCCGCCATCGATGCGGAAACCGTATTGGGGATCCTCCATCACGCTGTCCTTCATCGACCAGCCGAGGTCGGCTGCCGGAGCGCTGGAGATACCGATCACAACGGCGAGCGCGGCAAGCGCGCCCGTCCGGACGAGCCGGTCGGAGGGAAATGACATGGGAGTCCTCACGCTGAAGGTGTTTGATCTCGCAGCCCCTCGCGAAAGCGAGACCAGAAGTGCGTGAGCCGTTCCCCTATATCTCTAACGGTAAAGATGAAATGATCCCTTAACGGGCGTGCCGCTCCGGGACGATTGCTTTCAGCGTCGCCGGAGGCCGCCCATGATCTGCGTCAATCGTGCGGCCCCCGTCAGCTCGGCCAACAGGCAGAACACGAGCATGCCGGCGGTGACGAGGGCCAAGAGCGCCGCGGCTTGGATCAGCGCTCCGTTCGCCGGAGCGAAGTAGGGCCCGAGCGCACCCGCCAGCAGCCACAGCACCGCGCCCATGACGAGGCTCACCAGCACCAGCAGCGGCAGCGTCCGGAGCAGCCTCGCGTCAGCCTTGAAATGACCGCGCCGCACGAGGCCATACCAGAGCAGCCCGGCATTGAGCCAGCCCGCGATCGAGGTCGCCGCGGCCACGCCGACGTGCTGGAGATGAGGAAACAGCGCGAGCGAGAGCACGACGTTGGCGGCGACCGTGATCGCACCGAAGATCATCGGCGCTCGCGTATCCTCGCGCGCGAAATAGCCCGGCGAGAACACCTTCGCGAGCACGAAGCTCGGCAGACCGACGGCGAAAGCAGCGAGCGCGCGCGCCGTCTCTGCCGTATCGGACGCGGTGAAGGCGCCGCGCTCGAACAGCACCTGGATGATCGGAAAAGGGACGGCTGCGAGCGCCACCGCCGCCGGCAGCGTCAGCAGCAGGGCAAACTCGAGCGATCGGTTCTGGCTGTCGGCGGCGCCCGTCGCGTCTGCGGCCCGGAGCCGGCGCGCCAGATCCGGCAGCAGCACCACGCCGATCGCCACCCCGACGATGCCGAGCGGAAGCTGATAGAGCCGATCGGCATAATAGAGGTAGGAAACGGCCGCCGCCTGCGTCGAGGCGATCATGGTGCCGACGACGATGTTGATCTGGGTGATGCCGCCCGAGACGATCCCCGGCACGCCGAGCTGCACCAGCCGGCGCATGTCGTCGGTGTAGCGCGGACGCACAAGGCGGGGTGCATAGCCCTCTTTCGCCGCCGCCCAGACCAACAGGCCGAGCTGCAGGAAGCCGGCGATCGAGACGCCCCAGGCAAGCAGCAGACCCGCTTCCGCGCTGCGATGCAGGCCGAGGAGGGCGGCAATCGACAGCACGGCAATCAGCACGATGTTCAGCAATACCGGTGCCGCCGCCGCAGTCGCGAATTTGCCGACCGAGTTCAACAGCCCCGACAGCAGTGCGACCAGCGACATGCAGGCGAGATAGGGAAAGGTGATGCGCGACAGCACGATCGCCAGATCGAGCTTGCCTGGATCGGCGCGAAAGCCGGGCGCGAGACCGAGCGTCAGCCACGGCATGACGATCATTCCGATCGCCGACACCATCAGGACAACGACAAGGAGCCCCGAGAACGCCTCATCCGAGAAGCGCCGCGCCGACTCCTGCCCATCCCCCTCCAGGCGCTTGGCAAACAGCGGCACGAACGCGGAGTTGAAGGCCCCTTCGCCGAACAGCCGCCGGAACAGATTGGGCAGCCGGAAGGCGACGATGAAGGCGTCCGCGACGGGTCCGGTGCCGACGACGGCAGCCAGTAGCATCTCACGGACAAAGCCCAGGATCCGGCTCGCCCCGGTCCAGCCGCCGACAGTCGCAAAGGCGCGATAGAGTTTCATGGGAAGGGTAGCGAATAGCGAATAGCGAATAGCGAGTAGGGTTCAACGGGATCTGGTGGCATCGATTCTTCCCCTATTCGCTACTCGCTACTCCCGTTTCCCTCACTTCTTCTGATCCGCCTCCCGCATCGCCATCACTTTCTTGAACGCGGGCCTGCTGGTCATCGCCTCGTACCAGGCCTTGACCTTGGGAAACTTGGCGATCGTCGCCATGTGCCCGCGCACATAGAAGAGGATCGTCGCGAGGTTGATGTCGGCGACAGTCGTGCGCCCGCCGACCAGATGGCCGCCGCCAGCTGCCAGCGCACCCTCCAGCACGCCGAGCGGCTTCTGCAGCTTCTCGACACCGGCGTCGCGCTGCTTGGCATCGCGCTCGGCCTCGGGCAGATAGATGGTGTGGCTCATGACCTGCACGGCGGCGGGCTCGACCTCGGTCGCGCCCCAAAGCGTCCACATGGTGATGAGGCCGTCCTCGGACACGTCCTTGGGCGCGAGCGGTCCGCCGAACCGCTTGGTCATATGAAGATTGATCGCGAGCGATTCGAAGATCTTGAGGCCGTTGTCGTCGATCACCGGCAACATGCCGTTGGGATTGATCTTGCGGAAGGCCGCCGATTCCGTGCCCGTCGGGCCGAACTCGGTTCGCACCAGCTCATAGGGGATGGCCAGCTCCTCGGCCATCCAGAGGGTCCGCGTGGCACGCGACATGGGAACGCCGTAGATTTTGAGGGTCATGGGGAGCTCTCTGGTGGGTTGCGGGTGGGGATTGATAGCGCAACGCGGGAGAGTGGGGAATGGGCAGTGGGGAATGGGAGCCGTGCCCTACTCCCTACTCCCTACTCCCTACTCTCCACTTCCCACCTACCCCTTCACGCACACCACCTGCCTGAGCGTGTGCACGATCTCCACCAGATCCGCTTGCGCCGCCATCACCGCGTCGATGTCCTTGTAGGCGCCCGGCGTCTCGTCGATCACGCCCGCGTCCTTGCGACATTCGATGCCGGCGGTCGCCTTCACGTGGTCGTCGAGCGTGAAAAGGCGCTTGGCCGCGCCGCGCGACATCGCCCGGCCCGCGCCATGCGAGCATGAGCAGAAGCTCTCGGGATTGCCCTTGCCGCGCACGATATAGGAGCGCGTGCCCATCGAGCCCGGAATGATGCCGAGCTCAGCCTTGCCCGCCCGCACCGCTCCCTTCCGCGTCACCCACACCTCCGCGCCGAAATGGGCTTCCCGCGCCACGTAGTTGTGGTGGCAGTTGACGGCCTTGCGCTCGAGCTTGAAGGCGGGCAGCTCCTTGCGCATCGCCTTGATGATAGCATCCAGCATCGTCTCGCGGTTGGCGCGCGCGAAATCCTGCGCCCACAGCAGTGCCTCCACGTAGTCCTCGAACAGCGGCTCGCCCTCTTCGAGCCAGGCGAGATCACGGTCGGGGAGCGCCCGGACGAGCTGGCGGCCGGCCAGGGCCTCGCGCGCCTTCTCGATGAAAAAGGTTCCGATCCGGTTGCCGATGCCGCGACTACCCGAATGCAGCATCACCCAGACGCGGGATGCCTCGTCGAGGCAGACCTCGATAAAATGGTTGCCGCCGCCGAGCGTGCCGAGATGAACGAGCGAGTTGGCACTGCCGATCTCCGGGTGCTTCGCCACGATCGCCTCGAGCCGGCTGCCGAGGCCGCCATCGCCGAACCGCTTCTCGACGGCATTTGGCACGCCGTTCTTCCAGCCGCCTTTCACGCCGACGCCGCCATGCGGCACGGCCGCCTCGATGGCGAGGCGGAGGGCGGCGAGGCTGTCGGGCAGGTGCTCGGCGGTGAGCGAGGTCCTGACCGCGCACATGCCACAGCCGATGTCGACGCCGACGGCCGCCGGCACGATCGCGCCCTTGGTCGCGATCACCGAGCCGACGGTCGCGCCCTTGCCCAGATGCACGTCCGGCATCACCGCCACATGCTCGTGGATGAACGGCAGGCTCGCGATGTTGAGGAGCTGGGCGCGGGCTTCCGCTTCCAACGGCACGCCCTCGATCCAGGCCTTGATCGGCGAGGTCGCGCCTGCGATGAGCGTGGGTCCAGACATGGCGGCTACCTCCTCTCGAGCTTCACAACGCCAGGATGCCAAGTTTGCACCGTAGGTCGGACTGACCCCGGCCTCGAGCCGGGGAAAGTCCGACGGGTCGGGAGTTGTCGGACATCGCGAACAGCTACCCAGAAACAAGGGCGGGCAGAGTGGCACTGGCGGCGCTGCTCGCGCAAGGAGCGGCGGGCGTCAGTGTGACCTCGAAGCCGAGGCTCTCGAGGCGGGCTTGCAAGTGCGTTGCGAGGCGGGCCTTCGTCGGTGT